>NZ_JAFREI010000029.1:0-25589 GCF_017377595.1 Faecalibacterium sp. Marseille-Q0746
TGAATCACAAGACGGTTCAGAAACTCATGAAGCAGCTGGGCTTAGTCTGTCAGGTTCGCGCAAAAAGAAAGTACAACTCCTACAAGGGTGAAGTCGGAGAAGTTGCGCCAAACTTGCTGGAACGGCATTTCAAGACAAACCAGCCAAATCGAAAATGGGTCACAGATGTTACTGAATTCAAAGTGAACGACCAAAAACTCTATCTGTCTCCAATTCTCGATCTGTTCAATGGCGAAGTTGTCAGCTACAACCTGAGCCGCCATCCAAATTTCAAACAGATCACGGATATGCTGGAGGGCGCTTTTCAGAAGCTGCCAAATAAGGTTGACAATCTAATTCTGCACTCTGATCAGGGCTGGCAGTACCAGATGAAGTCCTACCAGAATCTACTGAAGGCAAAGGGCATTACACAGAGCATGTCTCGGAAAGCCACTTGTCTGGACAATGCGGTTGCCGAGAACTTCTTTGGACTGCTCAAGACAGAACTGTTCTATTTGGAAAAATTTGATTCCATTGACCAGCTTGAAAAGGCCATTATCGATTACATCGACTATTACAACAATCGCCGAATCAAATTAAAACTAAACGGCCTGAGCCCTGTGCAATACAGGATTCAGACCGTTGGAGCTGCTTAATTCAATTTTTGTCTAACTTTTGGGGTTCATTTCAATTCGGGGGCGCACCCTGTTTTTGTTTTGTACAAGGCTGTACTCAGCGCATTTCGTAAATGTTACCGCAGTGTCTTATAGGTTTCTTCTGCCACAGGTTCGCACCATTCGTTGGAGGTATCCTCGCCGGGCACTTCCACGGCCAGATGAGAGAACCAGCAATCGGGTGCAGCACCATGCCAGTGCTTGACCTCCGGGGGAATGTTCACCACATCGCCCGGATGCAACTCCAGCGGAGCTTTGCCCCATTCCTGATAGTAGCCCCGGCCTGCCACGCAGACAAGGATCTGCCCGCCGCCCTTTGCGGCATGATGGATATGCCAGTTGTTCCGACAGCCCGGTTCAAAGGTGACGTTGTAAATGCCTGCCTGTGCGGTGGACAAGGGTGCCAGATAGCTTTTTCCGCTGAAATACTGCGCAAAACCGTCGTTGGGTGCGCCGATGGGGAACACCATTTCACTCTGGTGCTTTGCCATGGCATCCTCCGCAGCGTCCTCCGCCCAGACTTCCTTTGCCATGCGGAACGCCGCCCACGCCTTGGGCCAGCCTGCATAAAATGCCGCATGGGTCAGGATCTCTGCGATCTCACACCGGGTAATGCCGTTGTTTTTTGCCGCCGTCAGGTGATACCGAAACGAGGCGTCCGTCAGTCCCTGCGCCATCAGTGCCACCACCGTCACAAGGCTGCGGTCCCGGAGGGAGAGTTTATCCTCCCGGCTCCACACCTGCCCAAACAGTACCTCATCGTTAAGTTCTGCAAACTTTGGCGCAAATTCGCCCAGAGTATCCCGCCCTGCGGTCTGTTTTACTGCCATTATACGTTCCTCCCCATCTCGTAAGCCTGTGCCATGGCAGGCGTACTGCGCACTGCACCTGGCTCGTAAACGCCACTTGCTACAAGAGTGCCTTTTTCCACGGCACCTGCCACACAGTCTGCATAGCCCCGGAAGCAGGCCAGCGTAGTATCTGCAGAGGTTTTTTCCTCGTCTGCCATAGTGGTAATATAGTAGAACTCTTTGTCTTTAACCTCCTGCCACCGTGCCACAGTGCGGTCAATGACCGCTTTCAACTGGGCACTGATGGAGTAGAAGTATACCGGACTTGCCAGCACAATGACATCGGCGTCGATCATCTTTTGCAGGATGTCTGCCATATCATCCTTGTGGACGCAGGCTCCGCCGTGGGTGCTGCAGTAGTAGCAGCCGGAACAGGGAGCTACTTTTTTCTCGGCAACCCGGACTTTTTTTACCTTGTGCCCAGCGCCCTGCGCCCCACGCAGAAATTCATCGCACAGAATATCAGAGTTGCCGCCCTTCCGGGGGCTGCCTGACAAAATCAATATCTTCTTGCTCATAGGGACCTCCTTGACAGCGGAGCGTGTCCGCATTATGATGTTGATAGAGTTTAATTTTATCATATAACTTAAAGTGTGCTTTAAGTCAAGGGCTTTTTGAAAAAAACGGAGGTTTCAGATGATCTATACCGTAGGCGAAATGGCACAAAAGCTGGGCGTACCTGCCTCCACCCTGCGCTACTACGACAAAGAAGGGCTGCTTCCCTTTGTGGAGCGTTCCTCCGGCGGTATTCGGATGTTCCGGGAAAACGACTTCGAGTGGCTGCAGGTCATCCGCTGCATGAAAAAAGCCGGAATGTCCATCAAAGATATCCGGCAGTATATCGAGCTTGCCATGCAGGGAGACGACACCATTGACATTCGGTTGGAAATGTTTCAGCATCAGCGGGAGGTGCTCACCCAGCAGATCCAGCAACTGCAACACACGCTGGAAACGGTGGAGTATAAGTGCTGGTTCTACGAGACAGCCAAAGCCGCCGGAACGATAGATGCCCCCGGTGCTATGACGGATGCGGATGTCCCGGAGCGGTTCCGTGCCATCCGGCAGGAGCTGCGGGGGCAGAGTGAAGAATGAAAAAGCAACGCTAAAACGCCGTTCCGATTGCTTCCGGAACGGCGTTTCTCTTAATCTTCTAATCCGTGACTTCCTGCCACATTTCGCAGATATTCTTCCGGCTCGCCGTTCAGAATCAAATCTGCATAGCCTAGCGGGTCATTGTAGATGAGATAGTCTAATTCTGACCTCTGCGCCATAGTCACATCCAACGCATCCTCGACCCCAGTGCAGTCGATGGGAATTTTTCACCCATCCCGGAGCAGCAACTCCACGCAGCCGGTGTCCATGTTGAATTTGCAGACTCTTGCATCGTACTTCATGTTTGTGTCCTTTCTGCCTTACGGCACCTTTACAGTTGTGACTTTCGTTACACGATTCTTCTGATAAGGTTTCGGACACACAGCCGTCAGGGAAGAACTCGAATTTTCATTTCCGAAGAAAACGAAAAATCCGAACCCTTCTCCTATCGAGAAAAGGTTCGGATTTTCATTGTTTGGTGCGAGTGGTGATACAGAACTTTTTGAAAAAGCCAGTAATATCAACGGTTTTCAAGGCGGACGAGTAGCAAATAACTTGTATATATCCCCTTTTCGGGCGACTGTTTTTAAGACAGCCGCCCTTTTTCTATACCTAAATTCAAGTGTTGTGATTAGGGTGCGAAAGCCTCTGTTTTTTCCTCTCTGACCGCCGCAAGCAGGCGGGCATGGATGTTTTCCTATGGATCACATCCGAGAGGCAAACCGGAGGCTTTTTTCATCGAAATCAACACTTTTCATTTTCAGAGGAAGGAGGTGCGAAGATGGCTGTATTCCGTATCGAAAAGACCAGGGATTACACGGTCATGTCAAACTATCATCTGCGGGATATGTCGCTGTCGCTGAAAGCGAAAGGGCTTTTATCTCTCATGTTGTCTCTGCCGGAGAATTGGGACTACACCATGAAGGGTCTTGCCCGTATCTGCAAGGATGGAATTGACAGCATCAGTGGTGGCATCCGGGAGCTGGAGGCGCACGGCTATCTGATCCGTGCGCGTGTCCGTGGCGCAAACGGGCAGCTCGGCTCTATCGAATACACTATTCTGGAACAACCTAAAGCGCCATCACCTACACAGGAAAAACCTATACGGGAAAATCCCGTACAGGCAAATCCAATGTTGGACGCTCCAATTCAGGAGAACCCCGCCCAATTAAATAAAGAAGAATCAAGTAACTATCCATCAAAGACAGATCTATCAATTACGCAAGGATCAAGTCCTATCCCATCAAGTCCCCCAGCCCCCGGGGAGCGGACCGGACAGGACGGGATGCGAAAGCGGGAAAGCTATCGGGCATTGATCTTAGAGAACATCGAGTATGACGTACTCTCGCAGAACGTGCAGCTTGACAAGGACCGGCTGGACGAGCTGGTGGAGCTCATGGTGGATACCGTCTGCTCCAACCGGGAGATGATCCGTGTGGCTGGGGACGATTACCCTGCCGAGGTCGTCCGGTCGCGGTTCCTGAAGCTGAACGCCTCGCATATCGAGTATGTCCTTGACCGGATGCGGGAGAACACCACCTATGTCCGCAATATCAAGAAATATCTGCTGGCGGCGCTGTATAACGCGCCGGTCACGATGGACAGCTATTACACATCCCTTGTCAGCCATGACCTGTACGGCAGCGGAGATCGGAGGTGAACGCCTTGCAGGAAGAAATCACGCAGAAAACCCTTGCGCTATGTGTGGAGGCCAGCAAAATGACCGCCCAGCTCTTGCAGCAGGCTATAAAGAAGGTGCTGGCAGACATGGAGAAGCACAAGAAAAATCCGCAGCTCCGGCACGGCAAGCAGACGCTCCGGCAGCTTATGAAGCACAACACCGGCGTTTCCAACATCGAGATCACAGATCAGAATATCCGGGCCTTTTCTTCCACAGCGAAGAAGTACGGCCTGGATTTTGCTTTGAAGAAGGACACTTCCGGCGAGCATACCCGTTACCTGGTGTTCTTCAAGGGTCGGGACGCCGATGTGATTACAGCGGCCTTCCGGGAGTTCTCCGCTAAAAATCTGAGCCGTGAGAAAGCACCTTCTATCCGGCACAAGCTGGAAAAGGCACAGGAGCAGTCCAAAACGCAGCACAAGGAGCAGGAGCGCGGCGAAAAGGTCAAGACCAGAGAACGGAGTGTGGAGCGATGAAGGATAAGCTCAAAAAATATCTTCTGCCGAACCTGCCGTATCTGTTCTTTGTGTATCTCTTTGATAAGCTCTGCCAGACGGTGCGGCTGGCGCCGGGGCTTGACGCTTCGGAAAAGCTACTGCATATCGGGCAGGGCTTCCAGACCGCCTTCTCCAGCTCCGCGCCCAGCTTTCACGCGCTGGATATCTGCGTCGGCATCCTCGGCGCGGTTTTTGTCCGGCTGGCGGTGTATGTCAAGGGCAAGAACGCGAAAAAGTACCGCAAGGGCATGGAATACGGCTCTGCCCGCTGGGGCACGGCGGCGGATATTGCGCCCTACATAGACCCCGTTCCCGATTGGAACATCCCCCTGACCAGGACGGAAAGCCTCACCATGACCAGCCGTCCGAAGGACCCGAAAACGGCGAGAAATAAGAATATCCTCGTCATCGGCGGCTCCGGCAGCGGCAAGACGCGGTTCTTTGTCAAACCGTCGATTATGCAGATGCACAGCTCCTATGTCATCACCGATCCCAAAGGGCAGCTTTTGAAGGAAACGGGGAAAATGCTCCTGCACGGCGCGCCGAAGCTGGACGAGAACGGAAAGCCGGTGCGGGACAGTCGCGGCAAGGTCATCTATGAGCCCTACCGCATCAAGGTTCTGAATACCATCAACTTTTCCAAGAGCATGAAATATAACCCACTGGCATATGTGCGCTCTGAGAAAGATATCTTGAAGCTGGTCAATGTCATCATTGCCAACACGAAGGGCGACGGCGAAAAATCCTCCGAAGATTTTTGGGTCAGTGCGACTCGTTCGCAGACGGTAAAAAGTCTGCGCACGAGCAACGGTTTTCCGTTGTTCGGAGAACTGGTAGTTTGATAGGTGGAATGACGGGGTAACGCCCTGAAACGCCTACCCTTGATGGGCGTGCATTAGCTGTAATGGCTGGTGTACGAAGCCCCATGACAAAGGCTGAGAGTAACCGTAACCACTGCCTAAAGTGGTCGAAAGCGGTCTGGAGGCAGACTGTGTTACCTATAAGCCGAGAGTCTATAAGATACCTATGGTTAGAATGTTCGCTTTGGCGGGCGGACTGACGAACCTGCGAATGTACAGGTCTAAAAGAAGACCACGCAGAAATGTGTGGGTGCGTTAATGCGCAGTCGGTGTGGTTTAGTAGAAATTGATCCTACGAACGACCATGCTGTGTTACAGGCACAGGCAAGCCGACAGGTCTATAGCAGGAACCTATGGGTATGTATGAACAGATAGAACTATCGGAACGAGGAAAGGCAGCAGATTCCGCAAGGAATAGTCTGACGAAAAACAATAAGCAGACGAACTGCTGCTGAAAAGTAGTGGTCGAACCTATGATGTGCTTGCGTTATGTGAGCTACGGAGGAATGGCCACAAGTCGGTTGAGATAAGCAGGCATTATTCAATCCAACATAAGGATTCGAGTAAGACCAAAAGGGTCACTTTCGCAAAAAGGAGGTGATGCCTTATGCCAAAGAAAAACAAAACTCTATGTGTAGATGACTTACGTCATGCCGAGTATTACGGTATGCAGCCAGTTTTTGATGAACTCTATCATCGAAGTTTGGAGGGAGAAAATTTTACCGACCTTATGGATTTAATTCTGAGCCGGGACAACATTCTTCTGGCATATCGGAACATCAAAGCAAACGGAGGAAGCTACACAGCAGGAACAGACAACAAAAACATCAGTGACATCGGGTGTTTACCGCCCGAAACAGTTGCAGAGAAAGTGAGGTTTATTGTCACAGGAAGTCAGCACGGATACCGCCCAAAGCCGGTAAGACGCAAAGACATTCCGAAACCAAACGGAAAAACCAGACCGTTAGGTATTCCCTGTATCTGGGACAGGCTGGTACAGCAATGTATCAAACAGGTCATAGAGCCAATCTGCGAAGCGAAATTCAGCGACAACAGTTACGGCTTTCGCCCGAACCGTTCCGTGGAACACGCCGTGCAGAAAACTTACACCATGCTTCAACGCATGAACCTGCATTATGTGATTGAGTTTGATATAAAAGGATTTTTCGACAACGTAAATCACAGCAAGCTAATGCGGCAAATATGGGCAATGGGAATACACGACAAACAGTTGATTTTTATTATCAAGCGGATTCTGAAAGCACCGATTAGAATGCCAGACGGCACTACACTCATTCCAGACAAAGGCACTCCGCAAGGCGGTATCATTTCACCGTTGCTTGCCAATATCGTGCTGAATGAACTGGACAAATGGGTTGAGAGCCAATGGCAGAACCACCCTCTTGTAAAGGAATACGGGTATGAGAGGAAAATCAGAAACTCGATTACTTTTGACCGGAGCAAGGCATTCCTCAAAATGAGGAAAACAGGGTTGAAAGAAATGTATATCGTGAGATATGCAGATGATTTCAGAATTTTCTGCCGGAATAAAGAGGACGCTTTGAGAACGAAAGAGGCTGTAACGGCATGGATAACCGAGAGGCTGAGGTTGGAGGTATCGCCAGAGAAAACAAGGATAGTCAATGTTAGAAAACGCTATTCAGAGTTTCTTGGGTTTAAGATACGAGTCAGACCGAAAAGCAGGAAGTACATCGTGCAATCTCATATCTGTGACAAAAAGTTGGAACTGGAAAGGCAAAAACTGGTGGAACAGGCGAAACGAATTGCCCGACCTCCAGAGGGAAAAAGACCTTTGGACGAAATACGGCTGTACAATTCAATGGTTCTGGGAATACAGAATTATTTTCAACTTGCCACCTGCATCAGCATTGATTGCAGGAAAATCCACAGACAGGTCATGACAGTTTTAACAAATCGGCTCAATACAGAAACCGGGTGCAGACTTGTTCGAGAGGGCGGCGCAATGACCGAGAGCGAAAAAGAACGGTTTGGAAAGTCGGCAATGATACGGTATGTATCTGGAATCGACCAACCTATCTACCCTATCGCATACATCAAGAACAAGATACCGATGGCAAAGAAAGCGGCGGTTTGCAGTTACACGGTAGAGGGACGGGCATTGATACACACGAACCTAAGTATGAACTCATCTGTTCTATCAGGTTTGAGGAATCAACCGTCTATGGGGCGAAGCACAGAACTTACTGACAGCAGGATTTCACTATTCTCGGCTCAACGTGGAAAATGTGCGCTAAGTGGGGAACTCTTTGAAAATGCGGCTGACATAGTATGCTGGCTGAAAACACCGGCAGAATTGGGCGGCAAGGAACGCTATCGAAATATGATTTTGTTCCATAATAGATTTCTTCCACTCCTGCAAGAGTGTCCTAAGAATGAGCTAAAAGAGATAGCCGACACGCTCAAGGCAACAAAGGAACTGATGTTAAAAGTGAACAGTCTGCGCCAGCAGGCTGGTTTGTCCGCAATAGAAAACTAACATTTCATTTGGTGATTGATTAAATGCTTGTGAAAACAACCGATGGAACGCCGGATGCGGTGAAAGTCGCACGTCCGGTGTGGAGTGGGGGAAAATCCGGCGATAACTTCAAAGGATTACCTATCACTATAAGCCGAGCGGCTTTTATACTGCGCCCTGATCGGCTACATCTGGTATGAGGCAGAGCCAGAGGAACGGAACTTCATCACGCTTCTGTACCTGCTAAACGCCTGCGAAGCCAGAGAGGACGACGAGACCTATAAAAGTCCCGTAGATATCCTCTTTGACGATTTGGCAAAAAAGCAGCCGGAGCACTTCGCCGTCAAGCAGTATGTCAAATTCAAAATGGCGGCGGGTGATATATGCTCTAAGTGACTTCTTAATCATGATTTTGTCATGGTTAGTGAAGCAATCACTTAGAGCATTTTTGTTTCAGGAGGTACAGCTATGAGAAACGAAAAAATCACCCCACTGTACGAGCGCCTGAGCCGGGACGATGAGTTACAGGGCGAGAGCAATTCCATATCCAACCAAAAACAGATGTTGGAGGATTTTGCTCGCCGGAACGGGCTGCCAAATCCTACGCATTTTACAGATGACGGTATCTCAGGCACCCGGTTTGACCGCCCCGGATTTTTGGCGATGATGGAGGAAGTGGAGGCAGGGCGTGTAGAGGCAATCGTCATCAAGGACATGAGCCGGTTAGGACGCGACTATCTGAAGGTCGGTCAGGTTATGGAGGTTTTGCGGCAGCGTGGTGTTCGTCTGATTGCCATCAACGACGGTGTAGACAGTCTGAAAGGTGATGACGATTTTACCCCGTTCCGCAACATCATGAATGAATTTTACGCCCGTGATACCAGCCGGAAAATTCGCTCTGTGTTTAAGTCAAAAGGCATGAGTGGTAAGCACCTGACAGGCACCGTGATTTACGGCTACTTATGGGACGAAAAGCGGGAGCATTGGCTGGTAGATGAAGAAGCCGCCGAAGTGGTACGCCGTATCTTTTCCCTCACGCTGGAGGGATATGGGCCTTATCAGATTGCTTGCAAACTATCCGCAGACCGGATTGAAATTCCTGTCGTACACCTTGCCCGCTTCAACGAGGGTGTGAACCGTTCAAAGCCGGTCAAAGACCCCTATGGATGGGGATCATCTACCATCGTGAACATTTTGAAAAAGCGAGAGTATTTAGGGCACACCATCAATTTCAAGACCCGCAAGCACTTTAAGGACAAGAAAAGCCACTATGTTTCTGAGGACGAATGGACGATCTTTGAGAATACCCATGAAGCCATTATCGACCAGCAGACCTTTGATTTGGTGCAGAAAATCCGCAGCAATGTACGGCGTTATCCAAACGGCTGGGGCGAAGCGGCTCCCCTCACAGGCTTGCTCTATTGTGCAGATTGTGGCGGCAAGATGTATGTCCACCGCACCAACAATGGCAGGCGGATTTCTCAATATACCTGTTCCAATTATACCAAAATTCCGTGTGGGACACTATGCCCCACTCAACACCGTATCAATGAGAGCGCTGTTCTGACATTGGTTTCCGACACGCTCCGGGCTATCGCTGAATATTCCAGAAATGACCGGACGGAATTTATTCACACTGTTCAGGAGACGCAGGTTGCTCAACAGAGTGCCGATATATCGAAAAAGCGCAGGCGTTTGGCTGCTGCCCAAAAGAGAGCCGGAGAACTGGAAAAACTGATTTGCAAAATCTATGAGGACAACGCCCTCGGCAAGCTGCCGGATGCACGATATAAGGCGCTTGATGCACAGTATGCCAAAGAGCAGGATGCACTTGAGATTGAAATTGCAGAGCTGGAAAAGGCTGTTACCGGCTATGAGCAGAGCCAGAAATCCGCAGAGAAATTTATAGCCCTAATTGATAAGTATGAGAATTTTGACACTCTGACAAACACCATGCTCAACGAGTTTGTAGAGAAAATCCTTGTCCACGAACGCGCCCGAAAAGGCAGCCAGGACACCACGCAGGAAATTGAAATCTACTTCAATTTTTTAGGGCGCTATATCCCACCATCCTTACAGCCGGTTCCTTTAACCCCGGAGGAACAGGAAGAACTGCGAAAAAAAGAAGAACGCAAGGACAGGCTTCATCAGAATTATTTGAAGCGGAAAGCCAGCGGCGCACAGAAACAGTATGAGGACAAAATCAAGGCGAAGAAAAAAGCGGAAATGGACGCTAAGAAAGCCCTGATCCGGGCTGAGGATATGAAAAAAGGTGTTTTTTCTACTGTCGGACAGCTACCAAAAGAAGAACCACACAAAGGCAGCATAGCAGCCAGCGCAGCAGTCTAATCATCACGAAGCAAAGGAGAATGAATATGAGTAAGTTGACTTACATTCGTTGTGGAGATTATGATATACCCAACCTAAAACTTTCTGAACAGCCGGAAACTTCTATCGGCAAGTACGGCAGAATGCGAAAATCCTACCTAAAGGAACATCGCCCCATTCTCTACAACCATCTGCTGATGAGCGAGAAGCTGTATCCACACCTGATAGAGATTGACCGGACAGCGCAGGAGCGTGTGGACACTATGTTGCCTCACATGATGGAGACTGCGGGTGTCACGGAAGAACTGAAAGCCTGTGACCCTATGCGTTGGGTGGGGCTGATGAACACATTAACGGCACAGATTGAGGAAATTTTAATCAGGGAACTGATTTGCAGCTGAATGGGAGGTGCGGGAAATGCTGACCTTTGAAAAGATTTTGAAAGTGTTTCAGGCATATCTGGATGATGATCCACTGTATGAGGTGGTTCAGACCAGCCACGGTTATACATTGATGGCATGGGAACCCCACCGGAATGACTGGTACAGCGCTGAAATACAGAAAACCCCGGAGGATTTACGGAACGCTTTGTTGGGTACATACGCCAACTTTCTGGAAGATAAGATTACTGGAAATGACCGTGACCTGACTGTGACAGAAACCGGAGAAATCCAGCAGAGGTGTCGGGAACTTTTGGAAAAGTGCCGGGAACCTTGATATAGAAATGCCAGAAGGAGGCCGCGATTATGCGTCCTCCTTCTGCTTCGCAGTCTGTTCCATTTTGAGCGCCCCGTCTATGGCACCTTCGATAATCGGCAGGTATTCTTCAGGGCAAAGCTTCAGCTTGTGGCTGACCCGTTGCCGCTGTTCGCTTTCTTCCCGCATGATCTCCGGGTTAAAATACCGTTCCACGGGAAGTCCGCAGACCTTAATCAACTGGATCATCACAGGCAGGCTCGGAATCGCACCTTGATTCTCAATGTTGGCAAGATACCGCCATTCAATCCCAACCATTTCCGCCAATGTTTTTCGTGCCAGACGCTTTGCCTCTCGTGCAGCTTTGACATCTGCGCCGAAGGTTTCAAAACCGGGACAATCTTCAACTTTCGCCATATAGCATCACCCGGTTACATTGTATAATTCATACTTCGCCCGTGGAATGTTGTTATATGCAGGTTGGTTGAAGTTTATAATTCATATTTCGTTCCTTGCATTGTTCGAGAAAGAGAACTATAATGTACTCTGTGGAGGTGCGAAATGGACTATATGACATTGAAAGAGGCCGCCGAAAAGTGGGGCGTGACACCTCGTAGGGTAAATTATTATTGCGCCGGAGGGCGCATTCCCGGCGCTGTGAAGATGGCTGGTGTTTGGCTGATCCCTAAAACTGCGGAGAAGCCAGTTGATGGCCGGACAAAACAAGGAAAGGTGCAGAAAGCATGAAACTATCTAAAATTATGATAATTGAAGATGATCCTGTGATACAGGGAGAATTACAAACTTTATTGAATGGAAATGGATATACAACGCTTGGAGTAAGGAATTTTTCTGCTGTGACAGAACAGATTCAGGATGAAAAGCCACATCTGATTTTGTTGGACATTAAGTTACCCGGAGAGAATGGTTTTGCTTTATGCTCTAAAATTCGTACCTTTTCCGAAGTGCCGATCATCTTTGTGACAAGCTGCAACACGGATATGGACGAGCTGAATAGCATTATGCTGGGCGGAGACGCTTTTATCACGAAGCCCTATAACACAGCGATCCTGCTTGCGAAAATTGCGTCTCTGCTGAAAAAAGCCTATCCCGCACAGCAGCAGGAACAGATCGCCTATGGAGATGCGGTGCTGCATCTGGAATCCAGCAGTTTGGACTATCATGGACAGAGCGTAGAACTTACTAAGAACGAATTGAAAATTCTCTATTACCTGTTCAAGAACGGAGGGAAAATCTGTTCTCGTGGGGATATGATTGAGTATTTGTGGGACAATCAGTTATATGTGGATGACAATGCTTTGAGCGTCAATATCAACCGCATCCGGGAAAAACTGGCAGGCATCGGTCTGACGGATTTTATCAAGACAAAGCACCGACAGGGGTACACGATATGAACAGCAGACGATATTGGAAAAACAGGCTGCCATTTCTGCTGACGAACTTGGTCTGCATGGCTGCACTCACGGTATTTTTGCTGGTGTGCGGCAATTCGTTTTCCGCAGTGGTATTGATCCTGATCGTATGGGCATTGATTTTGCTGACGGGTCTTGCCCTCACTTACTGGAAACGGAAACGGCAGATGAAAAAACTTCTGGATATGGCGGAGCAGCTTTCCGAAAGATACCTCATTTCCGAAGTAATGGAACTACCAGAACAGGCTGAGGATCAGGTTTACTATCGGCTTTTGAAAATGGCTGGAAAATCCATGTTGGAACAGATTGGAGAGATCGAGCGGGAACGCCTGGAGTACAAAGAATACATTGAGCAATGGATTCACGAAATCAAAACGCCCATTACTGCGATGAAACTCCTATGTGAAAACCATCGGACGGACTGGACAAAAGAACTTCTGTTGGAACTGGAAAAGACCAACCGCTTTACCGAACAGGCGCTTTATTACGCCCGCAGTGAGCATACAGAGAAAGATTATTCTGTCCGGGAAATGGCACTGTCCCAAGTGGTGCATCAGGCGATTGCAGATAATAAATATCTGCTGCTCCAAAGTGGTATGCGCCTGGAAGTGGAGGAAATGCAGGACACGGTTTATTCAGATGAAAAGTGGGTGCGTTTTATCCTAAATCAACTGATTGCCAATGCGGTCAAGTATCGTACTGAACAGCCGGTTCTTCGCATTTCTACTCATAAACGGCAGGATCAGGTTGTCCTTGTGGTGGAGGACAATGGAATCGGAATTGCTGCGTCCGATCTGCCCCGTATTTTTGAAAAGGGATTTACCGGTCAGAATGGTCGTCTGATTCAGCAATCCACAGGACTTGGTCTGTATCTGTGCAAACGGCTCTGTGAAAAGCTGGGCATTGGCATTACGGCGGAGTCGTCGGAACATGGCACAGCCGTTTCCCTTTCTTTTCACATTAACTGTCTGATTCATGAAGTGCAGAACTGAAAAGCGTTCTGCACTTCTTACATTTTTGTTAGAACTTTGTAAGAAAACTTGATACAAACAAAGTCGTTCTTATCCTACAATAGAGACAAGAGGTGATAATAATGAAAGAAATTTTGAAACTGGATCATATCCAGAAATATTACGGAAATAGCGGGAATATTACAAAAGCAATTCAGGACATTAGCTTTTCCGTTCAAGAGGGAGAATTTGTAGGAATCATGGGAGCATCCGGTTCCGGCAAGACTACCCTGCTCAACTGTATTTCCACCATTGATACCGTCAGTGCGGGACATATCTATCTGGACGGAACCGATGTGACGGAAATCAACGAAAAACAGATTGCCCGGTTTCGTCGGGAGAATCTTGGATTTGTATTTCAGGATTTTAACCTGCTGGACACTCTGACAATCTCAGAAAACATTGCCTTGGCACTGACTATCAACAAGGTTCCCGCAGGCGAGATTGATGGGCGGGTGCGGGAAATGGCCGGAAAGCTGAATATCACGGATATTCTGGATAAGTACCCCTATCAGGTGTCCGGCGGCCAGAAGCAGCGGTGCGCCTGTGCCAGAGCCATTATCAACCAGCCTAAGCTGATTTTGGCGGATGAACCCACCGGTGCGTTAGACAGTCACTCGTCCCAGATGCTGCTTTCGACGATCCAGAGTATCAACGAAGATCTCGGAGCCACGATCCTGATGGTGACACACGATGCTTTCTCGGCAAGCTATGCCAATCGTATTCTCTTTATGAGGGACGGGGCGATCTTTACGGAAATCCGTAAGGGTGGTGATTCCCGCAGGACTTTCTTTGAAAAAATCCTGGATGTCCTCACCATGATGGGAGGGGGCATGAGCGATGTACGCTAAACTCATTTTCAAAAATGCAAAGCGGTCTGTGAAGGACTATTTGATTTATATTGTGACCATGACACTCTGTGTCACCCTGTTCTATGCGTTTTTGTCTATCAGCAGCACCCATTATCATCCGACCATTGGTGCGGAATATAATATTTCCCTGCTGGCTGGAGGTATGAAACTGGCAATTTGCGGGATTAGTCTGCTTTTGTTGTTCCTGATCCACTATGTAAATCGTTTCATGCTGAGAAAAAAACAATCGGAGTTTGCAGTTGAGGCAACCCTGGGAATGGAGCAAAAAACCATAGGACTGCTCTTTTTTGGAGAGACTTTTTTCCTGCTCATATTCTCTGTGTCGGTGGGAATCCTTCTGGGGATGATCGTTTCTCAGGTCATTACGGCTATGCTGCTTGCTTCTTTTGGGGAACCCTACGCTTTTTCTTGGTCTTTTTTTCCAGATACCGTGCTGCTGACCGTGGGCTTCTTTGTTATTTGCCAGATTCTGGTTGGAGTCGGGAATGTCAGAATTCTCAACAAAAGCAGGATTATTGAGCTTATGACGGCAAACCGTCAGAATGAAAAACCGCTTCATAAAAGCAGATGGATGCCGATGATCTGTATTATCTATGGCATTATGCTGCTGTGGATGCTGGAGGTAGGTGCTGTAAAATATCATTTTTACTTCGATCCCAGACATCCGCTTCCTGTAAAGCTCATGTATTGGGGGAATGTCCTTTTCCCTGCACTGACGCTGCTTTGGGCAATCGCAGGTGCTGTTTTACACAGAAAAATAGGATTTTCCCGATACCTTTGCGGGCTTCTGGCTGGTGCAGTATTGACCGCTATCCCGATTTTTTCCATCGCAGAACTGGAAAAAGCCTACTTCCTTGGATTTGATGCCCCAACTCTGAATCAATATTTGCTGTTTGGGGTTGCGGATATTTTGTTTATCATTTCCGCAGTCATGTATTTATCAAATGCGGCGCTCCTATACTGGAAGGAATCTAAAGTGTCCCGCAAATATCACAATACGAGTTTATTTCTGTTTGGACAGCTTTCCTCTAAGCTGGCTACCAATACGAAAACGATGACGATCATTTGTGTGACCCTGACTTTTTCTATCTGCTTGTTTGTCATTGCGCCGGTTTTGACAGGATGGAGTCTGGGCTATTTGGATAGTCGGGCAGTCTATGATATTCAAATTTCAAGCCGCTACAACGATGTTTATGAAGTGGAAAATCTTCCGGATACAGACTATGGGGAAATTACTGCGTTCATAGAACAAAACAACATAGCGATAAAGGACGATTTGACTTTTTCGGAATATCTTCCCCAAAAAAGCGACTTTTACCAGCGGGTAAAGTACGATTTTCCTCCCTTGGCGATTGCACTGAAGGATTATAACGCTGTTCGGAAAATGTTGGGATATGAACCTATTATCTTACAAACGGATGAATTTGCTACCCACTGGCATCGTGCGGCAGAGGAGAAGGATATTGAAAACTACATCGCTGAGCATACCTTACTGGAAACTGACGCAGGCACCCTGAAACTCAGTGAGAACGCCGTGTTTCAGGAGCCTGTGGGGGAATCCATCTATAATCTTTATACAGATGTGGTGTATATCATACCTGACGAGATAGCGCAAGTCTTGCTTCCGGTACAGAGCAACCGATTTGTGATGACTCAATATCCGCTTCCCTTCAAAACGGCAGAAATGCTGGAACAGCTTCTTGGGCGTTCTTATCCAGAAGATCCTGATAAAGACAATCTGGCAGGATACAGTACAACTGTCCATACTACGGAAGTGAACCGTATAATCGCCCTTAACTTTATCCTAAAAGCGTCCTTGATCTATGGTGCAATTGTGCTGATGGTGATGTGTCTTACCGTGCTGGCTCTTCAGCAGCTCCTGGATGCAGAAAAAAACAACTACAGATTTTCGGTTCTGCGAAAAATGGGAGTGGAAGAGAAGGACCTGCATACTTTGGTTCTAAAACAGCTTGGTGTTTGGTTTGGGATGCCGATCACAGCGGCAATCGTTGTAGCAATTATTGTGATTGGCTATTTTCTTCAAAGTGTTTCTGCTGAAATCTCAGCTTATATTGGCTGCGGAGCCTTGATGCGGCAAATAGGTATCATTGTCGGGATTTTCGCTTTGCTGCTGAGTTGCTATTTTCTCAGTACATGGCTGCTGTTCCAGCGTTCGATTCGCAACAACTCCAACAGCGGAAGGTGATGGGATATGTACTGGAAGTTAGCAATTCAAAATATCCGCAGAAACCTGCGGGATTATATCATTTACTTTGTGACACTTACCTTGACTGCGCTCTGTGATGTCCTTCTATTTAGGGATGAGCTGTTCTATTATGAGAGCTTCGGTCTGTTTGCTGTTCTAATTCTGGTTCAGTTGGCAGCGACTGGAGTAGCAGCGTTTCATATTTATCAAGAAAAAAGAAAAAAGATTGAATAGAAAATACCTATAGATTCATACATCTGCCGGACGACGGCAAAAGAAAAAAAGCCGTCGTAAAGCAGACACATTTCCACGCGCCTATGAAGCGGCGGCTTTGATTTTCAGAGCCGCCGTTTCTTTTCGTCTATCCTAAACCAACGACGACCTAACACCGTGTAAATCCACGGCGGCATATAGGAGGATTGCCGCCGTGTCTATTCTTGTCTTTTTTCACAGTACCCATGACCTGCACCAGCTAAAAAAAGCCTGTTTCCAGCAGCGGAGCAATGCGGCCAGCAGTATGCACTATACCATGTAACCAAACAGCAAAATATATTCCATTACGCTCGTATGGCTTTATGCCGTCCGGGCGCTTTTTTGTCCCTGTGGAGCCGGAACATCGGGTCAGCATGGCCCGAACTTTATCCCCGGTGCCGCTCCCCGCCGCCCCATTCAGATTTACCCAAAAAATCTGAATGGAGGAAAGGCAGATGGAAGTTACCATCAATTATAACGGACAAGCTGTGGCCGTGGAGGTCACGCTGGAAGTCTATGAATTTCTTGACCGAGCCGATCACAAAACGGAGAACCTGTTCCATGAGCAGCGGCGGCATTGGGATGGCCGGGAGTTTGACGAGTACATCATTACCACCGAAGGCGTAGGAGCCTACGGAGAAACGCCGGAAGAATATCTTTGCCACATGGAAACGCTGCATGAGCTGATGGCTGTTCTGGACACCTGTACCGAGGCCCAGCGCCGCCGGTTCCTGCTCTATGCGCTTGACGGGCTGAGCCTTGCAGAGATCGGAGTGCTGTGCGGCTGCTCCAAAGTGGCTGTGTATCAAAGTGTGGAGGCGGTTAGAAAAAAATTTATAAATTTCTTTGAGAACAGGCTTAACGAATGACCTGTTTTCTGGCTACCAAGTGAAAGGGATTTTCCCTTATCCCAGCGAGGGGCGGACAGCGGACAAGCTGCCCGCCTCTCCGATTTTCAGGAGGTAAGCCTATGAAAACAATCAATCTGCGGTGGATGTATCCCCACTACCGGCATGACGAGTTTGTGGATGTTACAGACGAGGTATGGGAGGCCATACGGCAGGCCCAGCGCGAGGTGAACAACTACGAGCGCCGGACAGTCTACCACCGCGCCTACTACTCTCTGGACGCATACAGCTGGCTGGAAAATTACGCACTGGAACACAGCAGATCGCCGGAAGATATTTTGCTGGAACGAGAAGAAATGGCCACCCGCCTGCGCCTGATTGCGGCCCTGCCGGTGGCTTTGGCTCATGCCACTCCGACACAGGCCCGCCGTGTTCACGCCTACTACATTGCCGGTATCAAGCAGCCGGAAATCTCCCGGAGAGAGGGCGTCCACAGCAGCAAGGTCAGCGTTGCCATCCACCGGGGGCTGCGGAATATGCGCCGTTGCTATGATGTCCTTTTTCAAACAGAGTGAGGGCGTGCCTATGCAGACCATCAATCTCAAACAATATTATCCATTTTGCAAAGAGGATATTTTTGTGGAGGTGTCCGATGAGATCGTCGAAGCGTTTCTTCTGGATAAGAGAGCCGAGGCCGCCAGAGATCGCAAGATGTTCCGGTATAAGGCGTTTTATTCCCTCGATTGTAACGATGGAATCGAAAATGCCGCCATCGGCTGGGCGCAGCCATCGCCGGAGGACTACCTGATAGAAAAAGAAGAATTAGCCGAATACGAAGAACTGATACGGCGATTGTATGAAGCCATTTCTTTCCTGCCGCCTATGCAGGCTCGCCGTGTCCACGCCCGCTATATGCTTGGTATGAAAGTGAAAGATATTGCCGCAATGGAGGGTATCACGCCATCACAGGCGGGAAAATCCATCCATGCCGCACTGCGTAGGCTGCGCCGGTACTTTGCGCGTCAGAAATGGACGGTCAATCTATGAGTATTTCCAAAGAAAAGAGGTGCCTGACATGAACGAAAAAATTACAGCCCACCCCCAAAAAGAAGAACGGGAGAAAGTCCTGAAGGAGATTCGGCAGCTTGAAAACCGAAAGAAGATTTTGGAGAACAAGCAGCGGAACGAAGAACGCAGGGTTCGCACCCGCCGCCTGATTGAGCGTGGAGCCGTTTTGGAGGGGATTTTCCCGTTGGCTCCCGACCTTTCCGGCGCAGAGGTCAAAACATTTCTGATTGCCCTGTCCCATCTTCCGGGGGCTGCGGAATTGACTGTAAACCTGCCAAAATCCGGGGACACGCCATAAGTCCCTTGTTTACAAGGGCGCACTTATACACCGTTGCCGGTGTCGTGCGCCCTGCCGGGGGCTGTTGCGCTCTCCGAGCGCGATGGGGCGCTACACTCCCCAAACCCCTTGTGCGCCCCGCGTAGCCAGACACCCGCTTCGCGTCTGTCCGGCTCCACGGAGCCTAAATACCCCTTACCGAAAGGAGGTGCCACCCATAGATTTTTGTCATATTCCCGTTAGTATCATCAAGCGCAGCGCAGGCCGTTCTGCTGTTGCCGCAGCTGCTTACCGCAGCGGAACCAAGCTGACAAATGAATGGGATGGAATGACCCACGACTACACCCGGAAAGGCGGCATTGTCCATGCGGAGATCATGCTGCCTGCCCACGCCCCTCCAGAGTTTGCAGACCGTTCTATCCTCTGGAACAGCGTGGAGCAAATCGAGAAAGCAAGGGACAGCCAGCTTGCCCGCGAGATCGAAGCAGCCCTGCCCCGTGAACTGTCCGGCGAACAACAGCTTGCCCTTGTGCGCGCCTATGTGAAGGACAACTTTGTAGACAAAGGAATGTGCGCCGACTTTGCTATCCATGACAAGGGAACCGGCAACCCTCATGTCCATATCATGCTGACGCTCCGGCCTCTGAAAGAAAATGGGCAGTGGGGCGCAAAGTGCCGCAAGGCATACGATCTGGACGAGAATGGACAGCGTATCCCGGATGGGAAAGGCGGCTGGAAAAATCATCGTGAGGATACAACCGATTGGAACGATAAAGGAAATGTGGAGATTTGGCGGGCAGCGTGGGCGGCCTACACCAATCGGGCGCTGGAATCTGCCGGCAGACCGGAACGCATTGACCATCGCAGCTACAAGCGGCAGGGCATTGATAAGATCCCCTCTGTCCATCTGGGGCCAGCCGCCAGCCAAATGGAAAAGCGCGGCATCCGCACCGACAAGGGCGAAGTAAATCGGCAGATCGCCGCCGACAACAAGCTGCTCAAGGAAATCAAGGCCCGCATTACCCGCCTTTACAACTGGTCTAAGGCCGAAGCCGAAAAGCCGGAGGGCCAACAGCCCAGCATGATTGACTTGTGGGAAGCCCAGCAGCAGCTCAAGCGGCCTGACACCCGCACCGGCAAAATCCGAGCTTTGCAGGAGAGCGCCGCCCTGTTCAGCTTTTTGCAGGCAAACGGCATCCAGTCCATGCAGCAGCTCCATGAAAAAATAGCAGATATGAACACCCGATACTATGACCTGCGGGGAAAAATCGTCAAGGCCGAGCGCCGGATCGCCATTCTTACCGAACGCGGGGAGATGTGGGAACAGTACAACCAGTACAAGTCCATCCACAAGCAGCTTGCCAAAGTAAAGCCGGAAAAACGGGAACAGTTTGAACAGCGCCACAGTTGGGAACTGATTCTGTATGACGCAGCGGCCCGGTATCTGAAAGAACTGAAAGACAGCAGCGAGGCAATCACCCCGAAGGCATGGCAGTGGGAGATCGACCAGCTGACCGCCGGAAAGCAGACGGACACGCTTGCCATGAAATCCATGAGGGAGGATTTGAAAGCAGTGGAACGGCTCCGCAAAACCGCCGAGCAGCTGTCCCGACAGGAAAGGGACAAGTCTCACGACCGTGGGCCGGAGCGGTAAAGGCTACCGCGTTTTGGCGTACCCCTGTCAAGTGCGTCGCGTTTCACGACATACCTTTGCATACAGAAAAACCGCCGTACAGGTTTCCCCATACGGCGGCAGACTGTTTATTTGCCGAACAAGTCGCTGTGTGTGCCGGTGCGGGCCAGCGTCAGCACCAGAACATCATCCTCTATGCGATAGACAAGCAGCCAGTCCGGGAGAATATGACATTCCCGATGGCCTGCCCAATCGCCGGACAGGTCATGGTCGCGGTTTTTATCCGGCAGCGGCTCGCCCATTGCCAGCAATGCTACGACCTGCTCCAGCAGCTCAATCTTCAAGCCACGCTTGATGGCTCGTTTGTAGTCCTTTTTGAAACTGGTCGTGTACTTGACGGTATATTTGGTTTCTTTCATTTTTTCAGGTCAGCAAACAACTCGTCAAGGTCATTGTAGCCCTTTACAGACGGGTCTTTTGCAATCCTTTCCGCTTCCAGCATGGCAGCAACCGTTTCTTTGTTCGGCTGTTCCAGCCTTACTTCAAAGGGAATGCCGCCTTCACGAAGCGACTGGCGCACAAAGATGTTAAACGCCGTAGTCAGGTTCATGCCAAGTTCAGTAAACAGTGCGTCCGCCTGTGCTTTCAAATCTGCGTCCATGCGGATACTGATGTTTGTGGTATTTCCAGCCATACGATCAACCCCTTTCTGCTGGCAATTATAGTATATGCCATTTGCACGAAGAAAACAATACTTTGCACGAATATTTAACAATAAATTCATTCAAGGAGGTTACCGGCTTTATGAAAGAAATCATTTATGAAGAACAATAAGTCTGAACCTATCCCCGTCATGGATTACCGCCAGTACCGCAGAGTGCGGAGGCTGGTGCATGAGTGCTGTAACTACATCGACGGAAACTGTATCGCCCTGGACGATGGGGAGGAATGTGTCTGTGTCCAGTCTATTTCCTACTCCCTGTTGTGCAGGTGGTTTCGGGCGGCGGTATTGCCGCAGGATAAGGAACTGGAAACGGCGCTGTTCCACCGGATGAATGCGAAGAGGTGCGCCGTATGTAGGGCGCTGTTTACCCCCGGTTCCAACCGGGCCAAATACTGCCCGGAATGTGCCGCACGCATGAAGCGGGTCAACGCCGCAAAGCGCAAGCGAAAACAACGGGAGAAATGTCACGCTTTAGGGGCTGAAAAACCTTTGTAAATCAAGGCTTTTTTCGAGGGTGTCAAAGGCAGGCTGATAGATTTATCTTCCGACCACTAAAACGGCCTTAAAATGCGTACAGAATCCCAAGAGAAACCCCAAGGAGGAACCCTATGTCAGACAACCGAAAATATTATTACCTGAAACTCAAAGAAAACTATTTTGACGATGATTCCATCGTGCTGCTGGAAAGTATGCAAGATGGTGTGCTGTATTCCAACATTCTGCTCAAGCTGTATCTGAAATCGCTGAAACATGGCGGGCGGCTTCAGCTTGACGAGGACATCCCTTACACGGCGCAGATGATCGCCACCATTACCCGCCAGCAGATCGGCACTGTGGAGAGAGCCTTGCAGATCTTTTTGAAGCTGGGTCTTGTGGAGGTGCTGGACAGCGGCACATTCTACATGAGCAACATCGAACTTTTAATCGGCCAGTCCTCTACCGAGGCCGAGCGAAAGCGGGCTGCGAGGCTCCAAAATAAGGCTCTTTCTGCGCCCCGGACAAACGGCGGACATTTGTCCGACATTCGTCCACCAGAGATAGAGATAGAGTTAGAGAAAGAGATAGAGATAGAGATAAAGAGAGAGATAGAGAAGGGACACCCCGCCCCCGCCTATGGCCGTTACCAGAATGTTTTCCTGACGGACGGGGAACTGGCAGACTTACAGGCCAGCTTTCCCACTGTATGGGGCCAGTACATCGAAAAGCTGTCCGAGTACATGGCTTCTACCGGCAAGCGTTATCAGAGCCATGCAGCGACCATCCGGCGCTGGGCCGGTGAGGACGCTAAAAAAACTGTCACACCCTCACGCAACCGGGATTACAGCGTAAAGGAGGATGAAACTGTATGATTGAGATTACCGCAGAAATCCGGGCATTCATCGACAAGGCAGCTGCCGGTGTGGAATTGGCTGAGGACGAGTATATAGACCCGTCAGACGGGCTCATTCACTGTAAGAAATGCGGCGGCCAGAGGCAGACCGTTGTGCCATGCTTTGGGAAATCCGGCTACTTTATGCCGCGCTGCATCTGCCAGTGCCAGCGGGAAGCTGAGGAGCAGCGCAAGGCTGCTGAAGAACGGCAGCGCCGTATGGAGCGTATCAAACGCCGAAAGGCACAGGGCTTGCAAGACCGTTATCTGTACGACTACACATTTTCCAATGATAACGGGCAAAACCCATTGATGGACAAGGCTCATGCCTATGTGGAGAACTGGAAAGAGGCATATAAGAGCAATATCGGGCTTTTGCTGTTTGGAGATGTGGGAACCGGCAAGTCTTTCTTCGCCGGATGTATTGCCAACGCTTTGCTTGACCAGGATGTGCCGGTGCTGATGACGAACTTTCCCACCATTCTGAACCGCCTGACCGGGATATTCTCTGAGGACAGGTCGGAGTTTATTGCCAGCTTTGACGAGTATGACCTGCTTATCATTGACGATCTGGGAGTAGAGCGCAGTACCGAATATGCTATGGAGCAGATGTTTTTCGTCATCGACAGCCGCTACCGCAGCCGCAGGCCCATGATTATCACAACAAACTTGAAACTGTCCGAGCTGAAAAACCCGCCTGATCTGGCCCACGCCCGTATCTATGACCGTATTCTGGAACGGTGTGCGCCGATTCTTTTTGACGGGAAGAATTTCCGGGAAGAAAATGCCGGTGCTACCCGACAGACAGCAAAAGACATTGTAAACAGTAAGCAAGACTGATTTTTTACCGGGCGGCACAGACCCGTTCGGAGAAAGGAGCGCCATGAACAGAGAACCCCGTACTATGCAGGTGGCAGACGCCGCTACTGCGTCCAGAGCGCCGGAAAACACGCCAGCGATGGTAAAGAAAATCGGTAAGACAACCTACAAGGTTCATGTCCATTTCAGCAATACCAGCACAGAAACCATGAGCGATAAAATCAAGCGTATGCTCAAAAATGAAATTCAGCAGATGTGACAGACTGATAAACGAAGCCGCCTTGTGCTAAACTGATGATGGTTCGCACCAAAATTTTTGTCAAGGAGGACACGAAAATGCTTTACACAGAAAAAGAGAAGCATGAAATTGAGCGAGTAAAGGAGGTCTTTGCGGAACATCTGCGGCAAAGCCCTGATTTTGAACTGCTCTGGTCGGACAAGGTAGGCTATGTCTGGCTGGCGATTGGCGTAAATCCAGTCTATGTGGATACCGGTATCAGAATCGAATCTGCCGCCGATCTCTGTTACAGGTGTTTGGACGATGTAGCTACGGATGTTTTATATATGACAGGCAACGATCATGCACTGGAAGCAGCCGACCCGCTGGAATTGGCCGAAATCAAGCGGCGCTGGGAGCCATATATCAACCAGCTGCCAGACTATGCGTATCTCTGCAAAGACCTGCTGAACAGAAAAATGTAATCTATCAAACGAGGTGTCAGGAGCCATACAGTGCTTCTGGCACCTCGTTTGATAGATTTTTTGTGAATTGATGAAAAAGTCCTTGACAATTTGTCTCTGGCAAGACACTCAAAAGCATTTTGGTGAGCTGCGGCGCCCGCCTCGCCCCCTTCGATATCAAGGAGCTTCGGGACATTATGACGGAGGATGAATTGGAGCTGGACACAATGGGTGACCGGAAAACGGCGCTGTTCCTCATTATGAGCGATACCGATACCACCTTCAATTTCGTCATTGCCATGCTGCAGAGCCAGCTTTTCAACCTGCTCTGCGACAAGGCGGACGATTTCTATAACGGGCGGCTGCCTGTCCACGTGCGGTGCCTCCTGGACGAGTTTGCCAACATCGGTCAGATACCGAACTTTGATAAGTTGATCGCGACCATACGAAGCCGTGAGATATCGGCTTCTATTATTCTGCAGTCGCAAAGCCAGTTAAAGACCATCTACAAGGACGCGGCAGATACCATCGTCGGCAACTGTGACAGCACCTTGTTTTTGGGAGGCAAGGAGAAAGGGACGTTGAAAGAGATTTCGGAGCTGCTGGGCAAGGAGACCATCGACAGCCTGAGCCAGTCCGAAAATCGCGGCGCGCAGACCTCTCACGGCCTCAGTTATCAGAAATTAGGAAAGGAGTTGATGACCCAGGACGAAATTGCTGTCATGGACGGCGGCAAGTGTATTTTGCAGCTTCGGGGCGTGCGTCCGTTTTTCAGCGATAAGTTTGATATCACGAAGCATCCCCGCTACCAATATCTGTCCGACGCCGACAAGAGAAACGTCTTTGACGTAGAACGGTACATGAAACGCAGACCGGCCATTGTGAAGCCGGACGAGCCTTTCGATATGTACGAATTGAACGCATCCGATCTGGAACCCGACAACAACAATTCTACAAAACGAAAGGAAAAATGATTTATGGATTTCTTCAACAGTGCTATTGACGTATTGCAGACTCTCGTGATCGCCCTGGGCGGCGGCCTGTGCGTGTGGGGCGGCATCAACCTTCTGGAAGGTTACGGCCAGGACAACCCTGCGGCCAAAAGCCAGGGTGTCAAGCAGTTTATGGCTAATTAAAGGGAACAAAAAGAAAGGAAAAGCACAATCCAGACGGTATCAGCGGCAGGATACAAGAATAAATTGTGATTACACAAGATTGGTGTTATAATAAGAGAAAAGTTCC
>NZ_JAFREI010000002.1:0-264551 GCF_017377595.1 Faecalibacterium sp. Marseille-Q0746
GGACTCCAGCTACCACCCCTCCCCCGACCTGGCCCCCCTGCCCAAGGTGGAGCCCGAGACCTTTATGGGCTTCCGCCGCAAGGATGGCCGTGCCGCCATCCGCAACGAGATCTGGATCATTCCCACGGTCGGCTGTGTCAACGACATCGCCAAGAAGATGGTGAACGACAACCAGGATCTGGTCACCGGCTCCATTGAGGGCCTGTACACCTTTACCCATCCGTTTGGCTGCAGCCAGACCGGCCACGACCATGCACAGACCCGCAAGCTGCTGGCCGCGCTGGTTCGCCACCCCAATGCCGCCGCTGTTCTGGTGCTGCATCTGGGCTGCGAAAACCTGCAGCACGATCAGTTCGTGGAAGAGCTGGGCGAGTATGACCACGACCGTGTCAAGTTCCTGACCTGCCAGGATGTGGACGACGAGTTCACCGCCGCCCGTGAGATCCTGAAGGAGCTGGCTGCTTACGCCGGTCAGTTCAAGCGTGAGCCTATCCCTGTGAGCGAGCTGGTGGTCGGCATGAAGTGCGGCGGCTCGGACGGCCTGTCCGGCATCACCGCCAACCCCACCATCGGCCGCTTCTCCGATATGATGGGTCAGCGCGGCGGCTCCACCGTCCTGACCGAGGTGCCCGAGATGTTCGGTGCCGAGGGCTTCCTGATGGACCGCTGCATCAATAGGGAGGTATTCGTCAAGGCCGAGCACATGATCAACGGCTTCAAGGAATACTTCATCAGCCACAACGAGGTGGTTTACGACAACCCCTCTCCGGGCAACAAGCAGGGCGGCATCACCACCCTGGAGGACAAGAGCTGCGGCTGTGTCCAGAAGGGCGGCACCGCCCCCATCATGGATGTCATCGGCTACGGTGACCCCGTGGTGACCAAGGGCCTGAACATGCTCTACGGCCCCGGCAACGATCTGGTGTCCGCAACGGCCATGACCGCCGCAGGCGCGCACCTGATCCTCTTCTCCACCGGCCGCGGCACCCCGTTCTCTGCCCCGGCTCCCACCCTGAAGATCTCCACCAACACCCCGCTGGCCGAGAAGAAGTCCGGCTGGATCGACTTCAACACCGGTGTCATCGCGGACGGTGAAAAGACCATCGACGAGGCCGCCCGCGACCTGCTGGATCTGGTCATCCGCGTTGCAGGCGGTGAGCAGACCAAGGCCGAGAAGCACGGCTTCCGCGAGATCTCCATCTTCAAGGATGGCGTTGTTCTTTAATTGAAAAATGGCTGCTGTGCGTGCTTTTTGCGCGTACGGCGGCCTTTTTGCATCAAATGATATGGAGGTACAACTTATGAACCAGATCACCACCCAGTACGTCACCGAGGGCGGCGCATGCTTTGAGCAGTATGTCATCACCGACCCCGTGGCAAAAACTGCCCTGACCATCACCCCCGAGCGCGGCGGCATGGTCACCGGCTTTACCCTGGACGGCGACGAGTACATCTGGACCCGCCGCCCCAACTTCAGCGAGTGCAACCGCCCCCGCTTCGGCATCCCTGTGCTGTTCCCCAACTGCGGCAAGCCCGACAACGGCGTGCACATCTTCAACGGCCAGGCCTATCCCATGGAGATCCACGGCATGGCTGACCTGTGTCCCTGGGAGGTGGAGAGCGTCGGTCCCGACGGCGTGACCCTGATTCTGGAGTCCAGCCCCCTGACCAAGTTCCTCTACCCCTTCGATTTCACTGTCCTGATGAACTACAACCTGCAAGGCAACACCGCTTTCCTGAGCATGACCGTCATCAATGAGGGCGATGTTCCGATGCCCTTCAGCTTTGGCTATCATCCCTACTTTGTGGCCTCTGCTCTGGGGAATGTGGACTTTGACATCAAGTGTGCCACCTGCTCCGAGGATGCCAAGGGTGAGCAGCCTGCCGCACCTGAGAAGATCACCCTGACCCGCAAGGAAGGCTCTGACAACTCCATCCGTCTGATGACCGGTGTGGAGTTCCCCATGACCTTTACGGATAAGGGCAACGGCCACAAGGTCACCGTGAATGCCGATGAGAGCTTTACCAACGGTGTGCTGTGGCAGCAGGATGCCGAAAACTTCGTTTGCATGGAGCCCTGGAACGGCTGGGCCAACAGCGTGAACGAAGAGGGCAAGCACGAGGTGCTGGAGCCCGATGAGGCCATGACCAGCGAGTGGACCATCACCATTGAGAAGGTCTAAGACCCCGCTGCGAAACCTTTGATACGCAAAAAACTCCCCTGCATTCCGGTAAAATGGAGTGCAGGGGAGTTTTTATGTTACAGGCTCAGGCCTGCGTTTTTTTACTGCTCCGGAGCGGTGAAGCTGATGGGGGTAGCACCTGCAGCAGCATCAACGCTCAGCAGGGAGATGGGAGCAACCTCGTAGCTCAGGGTGTCGAAGCTCTGGGTGTCGCCGCTCTCGGTGGTGAACTCCAGGACATACTCAGCGCTCTTGTCAGCGTCCTCGGGCAGGGTCAGCACAACGCTGTCGCCGTCAGCCAGGCCGTCAGCAGCCAGGTTCTCGCCCTTGTCCTCAGAGCCGGCAACGTACAGGTACAGATCGGTGACGTTCTCGCCGGTGGTGTTGTAGACAGTGTACTCGGCGGGCTCGACCTCGGCCTCGCTGGAAGCTGCCTCAGAGCTTGCAGCCTCAGAGGAAGCGGCAGCGGAAGAAGCAACGGAAGAAGCAGCGGAAGAAGCGGTGGTGGAAGAAGCAGAACCGCCGCAAGCGGTCATACCAACAGCCAGTGCCAGAGCAGCGGCAACAACAGCAACATTCTTGAGTTTCATTGTGTAATCTCTCCTTGTTTGTGACGAAAATCTTTTCTCGTGGGCAGCTCTCGTGAAAGGCTGCCCACAAGCAACTATTATACAAGGATGTGTCGAAGAATACAATAACAAATCCTTTACAAAAGTGTGAAAAGTATGACAAAGACCCTCTCCGTCCTGCTGATGCCCGCCAGCACCTCCAAAAGGGAGGGGCGGCATTGCGCAGCAATGACGGAGAGGGTCTTTTCTATTTCGAGGTGCTTTACTTACTTGGGCTGCTTGCCGATGTAAGCCAGGATGCCGCCATCAGCGTACAGGATCTGGCCGTTGACAAAGTCGGAAGCATGGGAGGCCAAGAACACGCAGGGGCCGACCATGTCCTCGGGGGTGCCCCAGCGGCCTGCGGGGGTCTTGGCGCAGATGAAGGTATCGAAGGGATGGCGGCTGCCATCGGGCTGGATCTCGCGCAGGGGAGCGGTCTGAGCGGTGGCAATGTAGCCGGGGCCCATGCCGTTGCACTGGATGTTGTACTCGCCGTACTCGGAGGCGATGTTGCGGGTCAGCATCTTCAGTGCGCCCTTGGCGGCAGCGTAGGCGGAGACAGTCTCGCGGCCCAGTTCGCTCATCATGGAGCAGATGTTGATGATCTTGCCCTCGCGCTTGGCAATCATATCGGGCAGAACAGCCTTGGAGCAGTTGAAGGCACCGCCAACGTGCACGTCGATGACACGCAGGAAATCGGTGTGGCTCATCTCGATCATGGGCACGCGCTTCATCAGACCGGCGTTGTTCACCAGAATGTCCACGGGGCCGACATCAGCCTTGATCTGGGCGATCATGGCGTTCACGGCAGCCTCATCGGTAACATCGGCCACATAGCCGTGCGCGTCGATGCCGGCAGCCTTGTAGGCGGCCAGTCCCTTTTCCAGGCTGCCCTCGTTGGAGCAGTTGAAGCAGACGGTAGCGCCGCACTTTGCCATGCCCTCGGCAATGGAGAAGCCGATGCCGTGTGCGCCGCCGGTGACCAGGGCAACCTTGCCCTTCAGATCAAATGCAGTAAGATCCATAAGTAGAACTCCTTTACTGAAAGACCCCGCGCCGGTTCGCCGGTGCGGGGTCTGGTTTGTGCTTAGCGCAGGTCGGTGGTAGCGATGTTGTCCATGTCGTCAAACTCCATGTTCTCGCCGCCCATAGCCCAGATAAACGTATAGTTCGAGGTGCCGACACCACTGTGGATGCTCCAGGAGGGGCTGATGACAGCATCCTCGTTGTGCATCACGATATGGCGGGTCTGGGTAGGCTCACCGCACATGTGGAACACCACCTGCCCTTCGGGCAGTTCAAAGTAGGTGTAGATCTCCATCCGCCGCTCATGGGTGTGGCTGGGCATCGTGTTCCAGTTGGAACCGGGGTCCAGCTCGGTCATGCCCATGCTCAGCTGGCAGGTCTTCAGCACGTCCGGGTGGATGAACTGATTGATGGTGCGCTTGTTGCAGGTCTCCACGCTGCCCAGAGGACGATGATTTGCATCGGCCATCTTGATCAGGCGGGTCTCGTAAGCGCAGTGTGCCGGAGCAGACACCATATAGAACTTGGCAGGGTGCTCGGGATCGGCGGAAGCAAAGGTCACTTCCTTGGTGCCCTGGGTGATGTACAGGCAGTCCTTGTAGCCCAGCTCGTACTTCACGCCGTCAGCCACCACGATGCCGGTGGAATCCTTGCCGATGTTGAACATACCGATCTCGCGGCGCTCCAGGAAATAGTGGGTGCCGAAGTTTGCCCAGATGTCGATGCCCTTGTCGATGGACACGGTCTCGTGCACCGGCATACAGCCCAGCGTGACCATGCGGTCCACATGGCTGTAAACAGCAACAACTTCATCTGCCTTGTACAGGCCGGTGATGAGCATCTCGTCCCGCATTTCCTCGGTGGTGTAGCGCTTGAAATCCTTCTGGTTGCAGGAATAACGGATATCCATTGTGGACGACCTCCTGTAACGCTTGCTTAGCGCTGGATACGGCCGGAACCGTCGCCGCCAGCCAGCTTCTCGACCTCGGACACGGTCATCATGTTGTAGTCGCCCTCGATGGAGTGCTTCAGAGCAGAAGCAGCAACAGCGAACTCAACAGCTTCCTGAGTGCTCTTGCCGGTCAGCAGGCTGTAGATCAGGCCGCCGCCGAAGGAGTCACCGCCGCCAACGCGGTCGATGATGTGCAGGTCGTACTTCTTGGAGAAGCAGTACTCGTTGGAAGCAACGTCGTACAGCATAGCGCTCCAGCCGTTGTCGAATGCGCTGTGGCTCTCACGCAGGGTGATAGCGACCTTCTCGAAGTGGAACTTGTCAGCCAGCTGCTTGGCAACGCTCTTGTAGCCCTCAGCATTCAGCTTGCCGCCGTAGATATCGGTAGCCTCGGCCTCGATGCCGAACACGTCCTTAGCGTCCTCCTCGTTGGAGATGCAGACATCAACGTACTGGCACAGATCGGTCATGGCAGCACGAGCCTGCTCACGGGTCCACAGCTTGCCGCGGTAGTTCAGGTCGCAGCTGATCTTCACGCCGTGAGCCTTAGCAGCCTTGCAGGCCTCGCGGCAGATCTCGACAACATTCTCGCCCAGAGCCGGGGTGATGCCGGTGAAGTGGAACCAATCCACGCCCTCGAAGATCTTCTCCCAATCGAAATCGGAAGGCTGTGCCAGCTGGATAGCGCTGTTGGCACGGTCGTAGATGCAGACAGAACCACGCTGAGAAGCGCCCTTCTCGTTGTAGTAGATACCAACGCGGTCACCGCCACGGGTGATCATGCTGGTGTCAACGCCGTAGCGGCGCAGGCTGTTGACAGCGGCCTGACCGATGGCGTGTGCGGGCAGCTTAGTGACGAAAGCTGCGTCCAGGCCGTAGTTGGCCAGAGAAACAGCAACGTTGGCCTCGCCGCCGCCGAAGGTGAACTCCAGGCTGTTAGCCTGGACAAAGCGCTCATAGTTGAACGGCTGCAGACGGACCATCAGTTCGCCAAAAGTAACGACTTTCATTGTGGTGTACTCCTTTATAATCAGATGTGTTTTATATCACCCGCCGCAGGGTGGACCGGTGCGGCGGGAAACGCCGTGGAAATGCTCAGGAACTCAGGCCTGAACCAGGTGCATTGCAAAGCCGGCAATCTCGTCAGCAAAGTAGCAGGCGATGGTCTTGCCGTTCTTGACATTCTTGCTGTCCAGATCGAACTTCACGCCGCGCTGAGACAGGTGATAGATGGCACGGTCAACGTTGTTGCAGGCGATGGCAATGTGGCCATTGGTGCCGCGGCCGGGCTTCTTCATGATCTCGAATTCCTTGTTGCCCACAAAGATGCTGGAGTTGCCGGGAGCGACCTTCATGTTCAGCAGACCGCCCAGCAGGGTGGCGACCTTCATGGCCTCTTCCTCGTTGCCGGTGTTGATGCCGACATGGTGCAGGCGCAGGCCCAGCATGGTGTCAACAGCTTCCTTGCTCTGAGCGGTGATCTTTGCCCAATCGCCAGCCTTGATGACATCGCTCTTGCACATCCAGGTGCCGCCGACAGCGAAGATCTGGTCGTAGCCCAGGTAATCGTTGACGTTCTTTGCGTTGACACCGCCGGTGCACATCCAGCGTGCGCCCTTCAGGGCAGCGCCGATGTTCTTCAGCATGCCGACACCGCCGTTTGCCTCAGCGGGGAAGAACTTCAGGGCTTCGCAGCCCATGTTCATGGCCTGCTGCATCTCGCCGGCAGAAGCGGTACCGGGCATCATAATGCCGCCCTTGTCGATCACGTGCTTGCAGACCTCGGGGTCGAAGCCGGGAGCAACGATGAAGGAAGCACCAGCTGCCATTGCACGGTCAGCCTGCTCACAGGTCAGGACAGTGCCTGCACCCAGCAGCATCTCGGGCATCTCTTCGTGGATCTTGCGGATGCACTCCTCAGCACATGCAGTGCGGAAGGTGACCTCGGCTGCGGGCAGGCCGCCCTCGGCCAGAGCCTTGCACAGGGGCAGGGCCTCGTCCACGCTGTTGAAGGCGATAACAGGGATAATGCCGATCTGATAGACCTTTTCAACGATGGGATTCATAACGCATTTCTCCTTTTTATTTGACACTCAGGGCGGGGCAGGGCCGGATGGGCACACTCTCCCCACCATACGTTCACAGTATTAGTATAAACGACCCGGCCGCTTTTGGTAATGCTCAACAAGCACAATGTTTTGCATAAGAGCTTGTATACATTGCACAAAAATGCCCAACGGTCACAGTCCGAGCCGCTCAAACAGCTCTGCAACGCCGTCGTGGTCGTTGTCGCGGGTGCTGACGATATCCCCCAGTGCCCGGATCTCGGGCAGGGCGTTGGCCATCACGGCGGCCACACCGGCCCGGGCCAGCATGGCGCGGTCGTTGTCGCTGTCGCCGATGGCAAGGGTGGCCTCCCGGGGGATGCCGAGCCGGTCGGCCAGAGCCAGCAGGGCGGTACCCTTGTCCACCCCTGCGGCGGTGACTTCTACATTGTCCGGGGCACCCTGTACGGCCTCGATGCCGGGAAACGCCCGGAAACGGACGAGAGCGGCCTGTGCGATCTCGATGCTGTCGAAGAACATACAGAATTTTTCCACTTCGTGGGCGTGGCGGCTCATCCATTCGTCCAGATCCCGCACAACATGGGTACGGCCATCGTCCGGCTGTCTGGCCTCGGTGGAATGGCGCTGGATATGACGGTCCTGAAACAGGGCCATACCGGTACCGTCCAAATAAGAGCGCCCGTCCGAAAAAATGCTCAGTGGGCCATGATATTCCCGGTAGAGGGCAAACACTTCCCGGGCGGTTTCCGGGGGCAAACAATGACGTTCCAGCAGAACCGGTTCATGGGTCGGACGCTGGATGGCATCGGAGTAACGGCTGTAAACGGCACCCAGCGGGTCTGTGCCCATATCCCAGACAGCGGCACCGTTGGTGGTGATGGCGTACCGGATGCCGGGCAGTTGCGCCACCAACGGCGGCAGGCTGGCAAGAGGCCGCCCGGTGCAGGGCAGCACGATGACCCCGCGCCCGACGGCATCGGCAATGGCCTGCCGGGTGCGGGGGGAAATCTGGCTCTGGGAATCGAGCAGGGTGCCGTCCAGATCAAGGGCGACAAGACGGATCGGGGTAGAAGGTGACATAGTTTCTCCTTTGATTTAAGAACCTCTCCGGCAGCAGCGTAAACATGGCTCCCCTGCCAGGGGAGCTGCCGCGATAGGTGACGGAGAGACTGATACCCTTATTTTATCCCATAAATAATATTTGCGCAAGCGCTGGTTCTGTGTTAAAATAATCGCTATGCGGCGAGTGATTTTATAGGAGAAAAGAATATGAACGCAAAGACTCTGCGCATGCGGCTCAAGCCCCACCTGTGGTATCAGGCTTACTGGGTGATCTACCTCATCTGGTTCTTCTGGCTGGATCTGACCATCACTGACCCCAAATACATCATCCACTCCCCGGTGGATGACCTCATCCCTTTCAACGAGTGGTTCATTTTCCCGTACTGCAGCTGGTTCGTGCTGCTGGCGGCGGTCACGGCCCTGCTGTGGTGGTTCGACACCGCCAGCTATGACAAGCTCTGCCTGATGATGTTCTCGGGCATGACGCTCTGCCTCATTATTTATATGGTACTGCCCAACGGCCTTGACATCCGCCCCACGGCGGAAGCCATCGGCCGGGAGAATTTTGCCATGACTTTGATGCAGCTCATTTGGAAAGCAGATGCCTCGGTCAATGTCTGCCCCTCGATCCACTGCCAGAGCACGGCCTGCATGGCCATTGCCTTTTCGGGCAGCACGCTGACAAAGCAGCGCCCCTGGCTCAAAGCAGCGGCCTGGGTGTGGGCAGCGCTCATCTGCGCTTCCACCGTGTTCACCAAGCAGCATTCCATCATTGACGTGGTCTGCGGTCTGGCGCTGGCGGCTGTGTGGGGCGTGATCCTTTACGGCCCGTGGAAAAAGCGGCAGGATTGACAAGAAAAAGTTCTCAATTTTGGCAGTTTCCCAATTGACGCGGACAAAGTGTGTGGAGTACAATAAAAATGAAACTGATATATTAGTAAAACACAAAGATAACAGGCGTGCAGAAGCACAAAAGGAGCGAAGACAGTATGGCAGTTCGGAGCGCCCGCGAGGCAGCCTACGAAACCATCCGCAGCAGGATCATCACCATGGAGCTCAAACCCGGGGATGAACTGAACGACCACGAGCTGGCCCAGGAACTGGGCATCAGCCGCACCCCCATGCGGGAAGCGCTGATCATGCTCAACATTGCCCACATGGTGACCATCAAGCCCCAGAGCGGCACCTATGTGGCCCCCATTGATCTGGAGCTGATGGAGATGGAGCAGTTTGCGCGCTTCACGCTGGAAAAAGAGCTTCTGAACCATATCCGGGGCCGCCTGACCGGCGAGCAGGAGAGAGCCTACCGGCTGCTGATCGAGCAGTACCGTGTGCTGGAAAGCCACCCGGAGGCTGAAAACCGTGAGACCCGGATGCTGGATCTGGACAACGCCTTCCATCGCCGCGCCTTTGAGCTCTGCGGCATGGAGGGACACTTTGACCACATGCTTTCCACCTTTCAGCACATCGAGCGGCTGCGTAAGTTCAGCCTGCAGACGGATGAGAACAAATCGGTCTGTGGTGCCCACACCCGCATCCTGGAGGCTGTGCTCCACGGCACGGAGGAGGATGTGAGCCGGGCGCTGAGTGAACATCTGCACCGGTATAAGCTCAGTGTGGATCAGGCCCGTGCCGCCCACCCGGATTATTTTATCGGCAACGGTGATACCTGGTAAAAATTTCTTTCGTCAAACTGCCAAAGGCGTGTATTTTGCGGCCGGATGGGGGCAAAATCCCATGTGTGGCCGTTTCTTTGTGTAAAGTATACAAGAAAAAACATCAAAACTTGTCAAAACGTCAATTGCCAATTTGAAACTGATATATTAGAATATAAACAAGAATGTGCCACGGCATCCGCCGCGGCATTTAAGAAGCAAAGCAACAAACAAGGAGGAACCCACTATGCCTATGAAAATGGGTTGGCGTTGGTACGGTGAGGGCAACGATCCCATCACCCTCAACGACATCAAGCAGATTCCCGGCGTGACCAGCATCGTCTGGGCACTGCACAACAAGATGCCCGGTGAGATCTGGGAGATCGACGAGATCCAGAAGGTCGCCGATCAGATCCACGCCTACGGCTTCGACATGGACGTGGTCGAGTCTGTCAATGTCCACGATGACATCAAGATCGGCCTGCCCACCCGCGACAAGTACATCGAGAACTACAAGCAGTGCATCCGCAACCTGTCCAAGTTCGGTGTCAAGGTCATCTGCTACAACTTCATGCCCATCTTTGACTGGACCCGTACCGATCTGTTCCACCCCGTCGGCGACGGCTCCACCGCTCTGTTCTACCAGAAGGACATGATCCAGGACGATTACAAGGCCATGGCCGACTACATCCTGGGCTTCACCGAGAAGTACAACATGACCTTCCCCGGCTGGGAGCCTGAGCGTATGGCAAAGCTGGACGAGCTGTTCAAGGCCTATGCCCCTGTCACCAAGGAAAAGCTGTGGGAGAACCTGAAGTACTTCCTGGAAGCTCTGATGCCTACCTGCCGCGAGTGCGACATCAAGATGGCTATCCATATGGACGATCCCCCTTGGGATATCTTCGGCCTGCCCCGCCTGCTGGTGGATGCTGAGAGCATCGACCGCTTCCTGAGCATGGTGGACGACGAGTACAACTGCCTGACCCTGTGCTCCGGCAGCCTGAACGCAAACCCCAACAACAATGTTGCCGAGATCGTCCGCAAGCACTGCGACCGCATTGCATTTGCTCACATCCGCAATATCCACCACTTCCCCAATGGCGACTTCTCCGAGGCTGCTCACCGCGACTGCTGCGGCGAGACTGGCATCATCGAGATCCTGCGCGCCTACCATGACTGCGGCTACGAGGGCTATATCCGCCCCGACCACGGCCGTCAGCTGTGGGAGGAAGGCCCCGGCAACTGCCGCCCCGGTTACGGCAAGTATGACCGTGCTCTGGGTATCCAGTACATGCTGGGTGTCTGGGACCTGCTGGATCGTCTGGATGAAGAGAAAAAGAAAGGCTGAGTACTATTATGAAGCTGTCTGATATCAAGAACGGCAATCTGTCCGCCGAGTGGGCAGAAAAGGGCTACGAGCTGCCCAAGTTTGACGTGGAGGCTGTCAAGGCCAAGACCCACGCAGAGCCCACCTGGGTGCACTTCGGCGCAGGCAATATTTTCCGTGCCTTCCCCGCTGCCATCCTGAACGAGGCCCTGAACAGCGGCAAGTATGACCGCGGTGTCATCGTTGCTGAGAGCTTTGACTACGAGATCATCGACAAGGCTTACCAGCCCTACGACAACCTGAGCCTGCTGGTCTGCCTGAAGTCCACCGGCGACATCGAGAAGAAGGTCATTGCTTCCGTGACTGAGAGCCTGAAGGCTGATTACTCCTTCGGCAAGGATTGGGCTCGTCTGGTCGAGATCTTCCAGAATCCCAGCCTGCAGATGATCTCCTTCACCATCACCGAGAAGGGCTACGGCGTTGCTCCTGCTGACCTGGAGCGCGGCCTGACCCCCGTTCTGGCCATGGGCAAGGTCACCGCTCTGCTGTACGAGCGCTTCAAGGCCGGCAAGCTGCCCCTGACCGTTCAGAGCATGGATAACTGCTCTCACAACGGCGACAAGGTCAAGAGCGCTGTCCACGCCTATGCTTCCAAGTGGGTCGAGCAGGGTCTGGTTCCCGCTGAGTTCCTGGCATACGTTCAGGACGAGACCAAGATCACCTTCCCCTGGAGCATGATCGACAAGATCACCCCCCGTCCCGACGCAAAGGTCCAGGATATGCTGGCCAAGGACGGCTTTGAGGACAACTACACCATCGTGACCGAGAAGCACACCTTTACTGCTCCCTTTGTCAACGCAGAGGAGACCCAGTACCTGTGCATCGAGGATCACTACACCAACGGCCGTCCTCCGCTGGAGCTGGGCGGTGTGCTGTACTGCGACCGCGAGACCGTTGACAAGATCGAGAAGATGAAGGTGTGCACCTGCCTGAACCCCCTGCACACCGCAATGTCCATCTACGGCTGCATGCTGGGTTACACCCTCATCAGCGCCGAGATGGCCGACGAGGATCTGCGTTCCTTCATCCAGAAGATCGGTTATATCGAGGCAATGCCCGTGGTCGTTGATCCCGGTGTCCTGAACCCCTACGAGTTCATCGGTGCTGTCATCAACCGCCGTCTGCCCAACCCCTTCATGCCCGATGCTCCCCAGCGTATCGCTACCGATACCTCTCAGAAGCTGGCCATCCGCTTCGGCGAGACCATCAAGGCATATCAGGCACGCGGTCTGGACAAGTCCAACCTGGTGCTGATCCCCCTGGTGCTGGCAGGTTATGCCCGCTACCTGAAGGGCATTGATGACAACGGCAAGGCCTTCGAGATCTCTCCCGATCCGATGCTGGCTGAACTGCAGGCCATCGTGGCTCCTCTGGAGGTCAAGGAAGGCGAGCAGGACTTCAGCTGCCTGAAGAACCTGTACAGCCGTGCCGATGTGTTCGGTGTTGACCTGTACGAGGTCGGCCTGGGTGAGCAGATCGAGGGCATGGTCAAGGAGTTGTACGCTGGCAACGGCGCAGTCCGCAAGACCCTGCACAAGTACGTTGTCGCCCGCTGAGCGCTGACACGATCCTGAATTAAGCTATCTTCGTTCCCGCGCTGCGTTTTGCTTTGCCGCAGCGCGGGATTTTTTTGTTTTCCGGCATGGCGGAGCGCATGGCTCTTTACATTTGGAGAGCGATTTGCAATAATAGAAAAAAAGCGCAGGAGGGTCTGTACATGAAAGTAATGGTTTTTGATGTGGGCGGCACCGGGATCAAGTATTCTGTGATGGATGAGCAGCTGAACCGGACCGATACGGGCAGCACGCCCACCCCGGCGGATTCACAGGAGCACTTCCTGAACACTCTGCGGGAGATCTACCTGCCCCACAAGGACGAGGTGGACGGCATTGCCCTGAGCCTGCCCGGCTTTATCGATGCCGAGCAGGGTGTGGTCAGGGGCGGCGGAGCAACCTCGCTGGCCTACAATGTGGGCACGCCTGTCGGCCCCCGGCTGGCCGAGGCCTGCGGCTGCCGTGTCTGGATCGAGAATGACGGCAAAGCGGCCGCCATTGCAGAGCTGGAGCGGGGTGTGCTGAAGGGCTGCAGGAACGCAGCAGTGTTCATCATCGGCACCGGTGTGGGTGGCGGCCTGATCATTGATGGGAAGCTGGTGCGCGGCCGGGACTGCACGGCAGGCGAGTACAGCTTTATGAACACCAACGCCGATGCCTGGAGCGACCCCACAAAGAGCGTTGCCTGCCAGTGCAGTACCAGCGGCCTGTTGAGCGGCTACCGCGCCCGCAAGGGCCTGCCCGCCGATGCACCCATGGATGGACGCATCTTCTTTGAGGCGGTCCACGCCGGGGAGACCGAGGCCAACGAGACCCTGCGCAGCTTCTGCCGGGCCGTTGCCGTGCAGATCTACAACCTGAACGTTTTGCTGGATCTGGAAAAGGTGGCCATCGGCGGCGGCATCAGCAAGCAGCCCATCCTTGTGGAGACCCTGAACGAGGTGTATGAGGAGTACATCCTGCGGGGCCATCCCTTCAGCGAAGCGCAGGCCCGCTGCCTGCCCCGCCCGGAGATCGTGCCCTGCCGGTTCCTGAGCGAGGCCAACCAGATCGGTGCCTTTGCAAGCTACCAGAAGGCGTTTTTGGAAAATTGATGGACAAAACGCACGAAGCTGTGTTATACTGGGCGTGACAGGAGGGCGGAACAATGCCGGAGATCAGTTTGTTTTGCGGGATTCGGATCACAATGTTTTACAGTGACCATAACCCACCGCATTTCCATGCGGAATATGGTGGATGTAAAGCACTGGTGGATATTCAGCACTCCTGTGTTATCCGTGGTGCATTGCCCAGTCGCCAGTTGAAATTGATTCTGGCATGGTGTGAGCTGCATAAAGATGAGTTGATGCAGAACTGGGAACTTGCCAGGGATGCAAAGCCTTTGAATCATGTGGCACCATTGATCTGAAAGGGGAGTACAGTATGGAATATATTCCAAAAGTGTTGCAGGCTGTTGCAGGAGAAGATTTTACCATCTACCTGTATTTCAGTGATGGCTCTGTCCGCCTGTATGATGCAAAGCCCCTGTTGCAGCTGGGGGGAGTGTTCGAGCCTATGCGCGACCCGGATTATTTCCGTGACCGGCTGACGGTGCTGAATGACACGGCGGCATGGGATGTGAGCGGTGACATGGACCCTTGCAATTGTATTGACCTTGACCCGATAGAGCTGTATGAGACCTGTCCGGTGGTCGTTGACCCGTTGGAAAAGGCATCCTGAAATAAAACACAACGGCACAGCGCTGGTGCATCATCGTAACTGCGCTGTGCCTTGATTTTTGGGCGCACCCATGATATGATAGACCCTGCGCGCAGGGCGCGCGGAAAACCAATAAAGGAGTTCTTTTTCTATGAAAACCATGCATAAATTTCTGGCCGTTGTGATCAGTGCCGCTCTGGCTGCCGGGCTGCTGGCAGGCTGCGGTGCAGCTTCCAGCACGGCTTCCAGTGCCGCCTCTTCTGAGGCCGTGTCCTCTGTGGCAGCTTCCAGTGAAGCCACTTCCTCTGAGGCTGCTTCCGGGCAGGCTGAGGATGCCAAGGTCAAGGCAGAGTTTACCGTGACCGGCGCGGATGGCGAGAGCCAGACCTTTACGCTGGAAGTGACCGATGGCGAAAAACTGAGCGATGCTCTGGTGGAAGCCGGTCTTATCAGCGAGGAAGAGGCTGCGGCAGGCTTTGTGACCACCGTCAACGGCGAGACCGCCGACTGGGATAAGGATCAGGCATGGTGGTGCCTGACCGATGCCACCGGCGAGATGACCACCGTGGGTGTGGCAGACATTGCGCTGCACGATGGCGACAGCTATGCCTTTATCTACACGAAGTAAGGAGCCTGTGCACATCCGGGTGCTGCGGCTGGTGCTCAGCGGCCTGATGGGTGCGCTGCTGGTGGTGAGCAAGCAGGCCATGAGCGGCCTGCCCAACATTGAACCGGTGACGCTGCTCGTCATCCTGTTTGCGCTGGAGCTGCCCCGGGAAACGCCGGGGGCTGTTACGGTGTTCATCCTGCTGCAGGGCGTGCTGTACGGCTTTGGGCTGTGGTGGGCCATGTACCTGTATGTCTGGTATCTGCTGGCCCTGCTGGCATGGCTGCTGCGCCGGATGGACAATGCCCTTGGATGGGCGGTGTTCAGCGGCATCTACGGTCTGTGCTTCGGCGGCCTGTGTGCGGCAGTGTATCTGGTGGCAAAGACCCCGGCCTTTGCTCTGAGCTGGTGGCTCAGCGGCCTTTCCTACGATGCCATGCACGGCATGGGGAATTTTGTTATCATGCTGCTGCTCTACCGCCCCCTGCGCAGAGCGCTGCAGACAGCCAAACGGCAGCTGAGAGTGAATTGAAAAGGAAAGCATCCTCACCCTCTCCGTCATTGCTTGCGCAATGCCACCTCTCCCGAAGGGAGAGGCAAGACATCACAGAGGACAGATGCTGCAATATCTGGGATTGCCCTTGGCTCCCCCTTTGGGGGAGCTGGCGAGCGTCAGCGAGACTGAGAGGGTGAGCCATCAAAACAGAAAGAGGGCCGCTGCACGGAGCAATGTGCAGCGACCCTCTTTTGCGGAAACAGGAAAGAAAGCAGATTGCAGCCGCGGAGATCAGCGCTTAACGTTGAAGGCGGCCATGCCGGGGTAAACGGCGCTTGCACCCAGGTCCTCCTCAATGCGGAGCAGCTGGTTGTACTTGGCAACGCGCTCGGTGCGGCTGGGGGCACCGGTCTTGATCTGGCAGGTGTTCAGGGCAACGGCCAGATCAGCAATGGTGGTGTCCTCGGTCTCGCCGGAGCGGTGAGAGCTGATGGCGGTGTAGCCGGCCTTGTGGGCCATCTTAATGGCCTCCAGCGTCTCGGAAACAGAACCGATCTGGTTCAGCTTGATCAGGATGGCGTTGCCTGCACCCAGCTGGATGCCCTTGGCCAGACGCTCGGTATTGGTAACGAACAGGTCGTCGCCCACCAGCTGGACCTTGCTGCCCAGTTCCCGGGTCATCTCCTGCCAGCCTTCCCAGTCTTCTTCATCCAAGCCATCTTCAATGGAGATGATGGGATACTTCTCCACCAGGCTCTTCCAGTGTGCGATCAGCTCGCTGGAAGTGTACTCGGTGCCGGCCTTGGGCAGCTTGTAAAAGCCCTTGCCCTTGGGGCTCTTCCACTCGGAGGAAGCAGCATCCATGGCCAGCATGAAGTCCTTACCGGACTGATAACCGGCCTTTTCGATGGCGGCCAGAATGGTCTCGATGGTCTCCTCGTCGCTGGACAGGTTGGGGGCAAAGCCGCCCTCGTCGCCCACGGAGGTGGCCAGGCCCCTGGCCTTCAGGATGGAAGCCAGAGCGTGGAACACCTCGGCGCACCAGCGCAGGGCCTCTTTGAAGCTGGGTGCACCCACGGGCATGATCATAAACTCCTGCGTGTCCATAGTGTTGGTAGCGTGTGCGCCGCCGTTCAGGATGTTCATCATGGGCACGGGCAGGCGGTTGCCGTTCACGCCGCCCAGAAAGCGGTACAGGGGCATCTCCAGAGAAGCGGCGGCAGCGCGGCAGGCGGCAATGGAGACCGCCAGAATGGCGTTTGCGCCCAGATTGGATTTGTCCTTGGTGCCGTCGGCCCGGAGCATGGCGGCATCAATGGCATAGATGTCGGAGGCATCCATGCCTACCACCGCGTCAGCGATGGCAGTGTTGATGTTCTCCACAGCCTTGGTCACGCCTTTGCCCAGATAGCGGCCCTTGTCGCCGTCGCGCAGCTCCAGAGCCTCGAACTCGCCGGTGGAAGCGCCGGAGGGGGCACAGCCGCGGGCAACCGTGCCGTCGGCCAGAGTGATCTCGGCCTCAACGGTGGGATTTCCGCGGGAGTCCAGGATCTCGCGGCCGATCACAGATTCAATTTCCAGATAGTTCATCACAGTAACCTCCCGATCTTCGATGAGATATTATATAGATAGTCAAAACTAACTAACTGCCTTTATCCTACCACGTCCCGCACCCTTGCGCAAGAGGGTCTGCGGATGTTTGCCGCTGTAAACATTGATAGGATGCCCGCCGGGGCGGGTGCGTATCCAGCAGAAAGCGGGAAAAGGATGGGGGAGTGTGTGGATTTGTGAGTTTACATTCCGAAGAGGGGACGGTAAAATGATAGATGGACAAGAGAGAACCAAAGATTGTGGAGGATTTTTTTACATGAACAAAGACCTGACCGTGGGCTCCCCGTCCAAGGTGCTGTGGCAGTTCTGCCTGCCCATGTTCGGCAGCATCCTGTTCCAGCAGCTCTACAACATTGCCGACAGCCTTGTGGCGGGCAAGCTGATCGGTGAAAACGCCCTGGCCGCTGTGGGCAACAGCTACGAGATCACCCTGATCTTTCTGGCGTTCTCATTCGGCTGCAACATCGGCGGCTCTGTCATCGTTTCCCGGTACTTCGGTGCAAAGGACTACAACACCATGAAAACCGCCATCTCCACGGCGCTCATCGGTACGGTGGTGCTCTGCGGTGCCCTGATGGCGGTGGGCTTGCTGGGCTGCCGGAGCCTGCTGGTGCTCATCCACACCCCGGCGGAGCTGATGGCCGACTCGGCAGAGTATCTGGATATCTACGCCCTGGGCCTGCCCTTCCTGTTCCTTTACAATGTGGCAACGGGCATTTTTACGGCGCTGGGCGACAGCCGCACCCCGTTCCTGTTTCTGGCGGGTTCCTCTACCGCAAACATCGCGGTGGATGTGCTGTTCGTGGCTGCCTTTGATCTGGGGGTTGCCGGTGTGGCCTGGGCGACCTTTTTGTGCCAGGGGGTGAGCTGCGTGCTCTCCCTGTGGGTGGTGGCCCGGCGGGTGCGTGCTGTCCCGAGTGAGGGGGAGCGGGTCTGGTTCTCCTGGAAGATGCTGGGCCAGATCGCAGTGGTGGCCATTCCCAGCATTTTGCAGCAGAGCTTTGTCTCAGTGGGCAATATCATCATCCAGAGCGTGGTCAACTCCTTCGGTGCCAGCGTGATCGCGGGCTTTGCCGCGGCCACCAAGCTGAACAATGTGCTCATTTCCTCCCTGACCACGCTGGGCAGCGGCATTTCCAACTACGCCTCCCAGAATCTGGGTGCCGGGAAGAACGAGCGTGTCAAGGCGGGTTTTGGGGCCGGTGTCAGACTGCTGGGCAGCATCTGCCTCTGCTTCACGGCCCTGTACCTGCTGGCAGGCCGCCAGCTGCTCATGCTCTTTATGAACAGCCCCACGGGTGAGGCCATCAACACCGGGCTGACCTTCCTGCAGACGATCGCTCCCTTCTACCTGCTGCTGGCCTTCAAGCTGACCTCAGACGGCCTGATGCGCGGCTGCGGCATGATGGGCCGCTTTATGGCGACCACCCTTTCCGACCTGTTCCTGCGCGTGGTGCTGGCCATGCTGTTTTCCCGCTGGCTGGGCGTGAACGGCATCTGGCTGTCCTGGCCTGTGGGCTGGTTTGTGGGCACCGTGCTCTCCATGGTGTTTTATCGTACCTCTATTTACCGGCAGGCAGAAGAAAAAACGACGCTGTAACCTTTTTGACATGGGTGAAAGCCCTTCATTTCACGATGAAACAAAGTGAACAAAATGAAAAAATAACCAAAAACAACATGGATTTTTTGGTGGCTTTCACATAAAATGCCGGAAAATGCCCGGAAAAGTATGGACGGTTTGTGAATTGCACAACCCGCCCGGCGAGACTATAATGAATACACACACAAAGCAGGGCGGCTTTGAGGGAAGCGCCCTGCTTTGTGCATCTATCACACGAAAAACTTCCAACAGGAGGATATTGTATTATGAAAAAGATGATTTCTCGCCGCAACTTTCTGACCGCTGCCGGTGTCGTGGCTGCTGCCGGTGTCCTGACCGCCTGCGGCGGCTCCTCTTCCAGCACTGCCGCTTCTTCCACTGCCGCATCCGCTGCAGGCTCTGCCGCTGCTTCCGGTGACACCATCAAGATTGGCGTGATGGGCCCCCTGACCGGCAACGTTTCCGTTTACGGCCAGGCCGTTGTCAACGGCGCTTCCCTGTACCTGAAGCAGGTCAACGCCGACGGCGGCATCAATGGCAAGCAGATCGAGATCCTGACCGAGGATGAGCAGGGTGATGCTACGCAGGCTGTCAACTGCTTCACCAAGATGGTGGACGAGGGCATCACCGCTCTGGTGGGCGATGTCACCACCACCCCCACCCTGGCAGTTGCTGCCGAGAGCGCAGATTACAACATGCCCATGGTCACTGCTTCCGCTACCGCTGAGGCCGTTACTTACGATGCCGAGACCGACACCGTGAACGAGAATGTCTTCCGTGCCACCTTCACCGACCCGTTCCAGGGCATCAAGATGGCTGATTATGCTTACCAGAAGCTGGGCTACACCAAGGCAGCTGTCATCTTCAAGAAGGGCGCTGACTACAACGAGGGTCTGGCTGAGAACTTTGTCAACGAGTTCGAGAGCCTGGGCGGCACCATCGTCGATCAGGAGAGCTACTCCGAGGGCGACGTGGACTTCAAGACCCAGCTGACCAGCATCATGGGCAAGGGCCCCGAGACCGTGTTCTGCCCCAACTACTACGAGGAAGTGGGCCAGATCCTGTCTCAGGCTGAGAGCGTCGGCCTGAATGTTCCCTTCCTGGGCGGCGACGGCTGGGATGGCCTGGAGGGCTATGCCACTGCCGATCAGCTGAAGGACAGCTACTTCTGCGCAAACTACGCAAAGGGCTCCAGCCCTGAGTTCGAGGATGCTTACAAGGCAGAGTACGGCGAGGATTACCCCAACGGCTTTGCTCCTCTGGGCTACGATGCCGCCAAGACCGTGGTTTACGGCGTGCAGGCTGCTGAGGATGCCGGCCTGGAGGCCGGTACCGATGAGTACAAGCAGGCTGTCAACGATGCCATTGCTTCCGGCACCATCGAGGGCATCACCGGCACCTTTACCTTTGATGAGCACCACGATCCCGTCAAGAAGACTGCAATCCTGACCTACGTGGACGGCAAGCCCGAACTGAAGGAAATGTTCTGATCCCGCTTCTGCGCCGCACACCGGTGTGCGGCCTGAATGCCGGAACCAGAGAATGATGTACCCTTGCGGAGGCCGCCGGAACAGGTTGTCTCCGCTTTTTTGGTAGAAAGAAAGGAAGTGTCCATCCAATGACAGTGTTCTTTAGTCAGCTGATCAACGGCTTGTCCCTTGGCAGCATCTATGCACTGATCGCACTGGGTTACAGCATGGTGTACGGCATCATCCTGCTGCTGAACTTTGCCCACGGCGATGTCATCATGGTGGGTGCATACATGTCCTGGTTCATTATGAACCAGCTGGGCCTTGGCCCGGTGACGGCTGTGTGCGCCACCATTCTTACCTGCACCCTGCTGGGTGTGGTGATCGAAAAGGTCGCCTACACCCCGCTGCGCAACGCGCCCCGCATCTCCCTGCTGATCACAGCCATTGGTGTCTCCTTCTTCCTGGAGTACACCGCTGAGCTGGTGATGGGTTCCGGCGCAAAGGTCATCCCTTCCTACTACGGCAACAAGACCTTTATGATCGGCAGTGTGCCCCTGGGCCTGACCTCCGTGATCACGCTGGTGGTCACCGTGCTGTCCATGCTGGTACTGACCTTTCTGGTGCAGAAAACCAAGCTGGGCAAGGCCATGCGCGCCGTCTCTGAGGATATGGACGCTGCCCGCCTGATGGGCATCAATGTCAACAGCACCATCTCCTTTACCTTTGCGGTGGGCTCCGCGCTGGCCGGTATCGGCTCGGTGCTGTACTGCTGCTCCTACCCGCAGGCTACCCCCACCATGGGCTCCATGCTGGGCCTGAAAGCCTTTGTTGCTGCCGTTCTGGGCGGCATCGGCTCCATCCCGGGCGCAATGATCGGCGGCATTGCCATCGGCCTGTGCGAGTGCTTTGTCTCCGCCATCGGCCTTTCCGCCTGGAAGGATGCCGTTACGTTTGCCATCCTGATCATCGTGCTGCTGTTCAAGCCCACCGGCTTCCTCGGCCGCAAGGTGCAGGAAAAGGTGTAAGGAGGGCAGGAAGATGAATAAGAACCGTAAAACGATCAAAATGCCCGTGCGCTATCTGATGAACGCGGTGCTAGTGGCTCTGCTGTTCGTAGCGCTTTCCTACCTGACCCGGAATATCCTGTCTACCTACCAGAACAAGGTGCTGATGACGGTGGGCATCAATATCATCCTGGCGGTCTCCCTGAACGTTGCCACCGGCTATCTGGGGCAGCTGCCGCTGGGTCATGCTGGTTTCATGGCTGTGGGTGCCTACACCTGCGCCCTGTTCACCAAGTTCTGCCCGCTGCCGGACGGTGTCTCTTTTGCCATCGGTCTGGTGCTGGCCTGCATCGTGGCTGGTCTGTTCGGTGTGCTCATCGGCATCCCGGCCCTGCGCCTGACCGGCGACTATCTGGCCATCCTGACGCTGGGCTTTGGTGAGATCATCCGCATTACCCTGAACAACATCGATGATGTGCTGGGCTTCAAGCTGTTCTATGGCTCCAAGGGCCTGAAGAACATCCCCAAGTACTCCAACTTCACCAATGTGTTCCTCTGCGTGGTCATCACCTGCTTCCTGATCCACGCCATGATGAAGAGCCGCCACGGCCGTGCTGTGCTGGCCATCCGCGACAATGAGATCGCCGCCGAGAGCTGCGGCATCCAGACCACCTACTATAAGGTCATGGCCTTTGCCTTTTCCGCTGCCTTTGCGGGTCTGGCAGGCGGCCTGTATGCCTGCTACATCGGCGTGCTGAACCCCTCCACCTTCGGCTTTATGAAGTCCATTGAGATCCTGGTCATGGTGGTTCTGGGCGGCATGGGCTCCATGCTGGGCTCCATCCTCTCTGCAACGGTCCTGACCATCCTGCCTGAGGCGACCCGCAGCTTCGACAGCTATCGCATGGTCATCTACTCGCTGGTGCTGATCCTGATGATGATCTTCCGCCCGGGCGGACTGCTGGGCAGCTACGATTTCTCCATGAGCCGCCTTGTGGAGCGTGTCCTGTTTGGCAAGAAAAAGAAGGAGGGTGCAGACCATGAGTGAGTTCCAGACCAGACTGAACAGTGTCCCCTCCGGCGGCTTCCTGACGGACCGCGATAAGGACAAAAAGCCCATTCTGGATGTCCGTGAGCTGGGCATCGATTTCGGCGGCCTGACCGCTGTGGATGGCTTCAACCTGATGATCGGCCGCAACGAGATCACCGGCCTGATCGGCCCCAACGGTGCCGGTAAGACCACGGTGTTCAACCTGCTGACCAATGTTTACCAGCCTACCCGCGGCTCCATCCTGATCGATGGAATGCCCACGGCGGGCAAAAAGACCTATCAGGTCAACCGGATGGGCGTGGCTCGCACCTTCCAGAACATCCGTCTGTTCAAGGAGATGAGCGTCATCGACAACATCAAGGTCGGCCTGCATGAATCCATGAAGTACGATCTTGCTTCTTCGCTGATCCGCCTGCCCAACTACTGGAAAGAGGAAAAGCACTGCACCGAGCGTGCCTTTGAGCTGCTGGACATCTTCCACATGGCAGATATGGCCTATACGCAGGCTGGCAGCCTGCCCTATGGCGCACAGCGCCGTTTGGAGATCATGCGCGCGCTGGCCACAAGCCCGAAGCTGCTGCTGCTGGATGAGCCTGCCGCGGGTATGAACCCCTCGGAGACCGCTGAGCTGACCGAGACCATCCGCCGCATCCGCGATGAGTTCAACATTGCCGTGCTGCTGATCGAGCATGACATGAGCCTGGTCATGGGCATCTGCGAGGGCATTGCGGTGCTGAACTTTGGCCGCATCATCGCCAAGGGCACCCCGGATGAGATCCGCAACAATCCCCAGGTCATCGAGGCCTACCTGGGCAAGAAGGAGGGCTGAACCGATGGCAGAAACGATGCTGAAAGTTGATAACATCAACGTTTATTACGGCAACATCCACGCTGTCAAGGATGTTTCGTTTGAGGTGAACGAGGGCGAGATCGTGACCCTGATCGGTGCCAACGGTGCCGGTAAGTCCACCACCCTGAAAACCATCTCCGGCCTGCTCCACCCCAAAACGGGCGACATCCTGTACAAGGGCAAGAGCATCAAGGGCGTGCGCGCCCATAAGATCGTGGAGGCCGGTCTGGCACAGGTGCCGGAGGGCCGCCATGTGTTCCTGCACATGACCGTGGAGGAAAACCTGGATATGGGGGCCTACACCCAGCCCGCTTCCACCATTGCGGCCAACAAGGAGAAGGTGTTCACCCTCTTCCCACGCCTGAAGGAGCGCCGCAGGCAGCTGGCGGGCACCATGTCCGGCGGCGAGCAGCAGATGCTGGCCATGGGACGTGCCCTGATGAGCAACGCCTCCATGCTGATGCTGGACGAGCCCTCCATGGGCCTTTCCCCGCTGCTGGTGCAGGAGATCTTTGATATCATCCGCGATATCCACAAGGCAGGCATGACCATCCTGCTGGTGGAGCAGAACGCACAGATGGCCCTTTCCGTGGCCGACCGCGCCTATGTTCTTGAGACAGGCCACGTGGTCATGGACGGCACTGGTGCAGAGCTGCTGACCAATGAGCGCGTCCGCAACGCTTATCTGGGCGGCTGAGACTGCAGCCGGATAGAACGCAAAAACAATACGCCCGCCGGGCGGTACGAGAAGTACCACACCCGGCGGGCGTTGTTCTGTCTATAAGGGAATTATTCCGGCGCTTTCATGCTTTCCACCATGCTGATCTGGCGGACATGGCGGCGCATGAGCAGGCAGACGGCAAAGTTGAAGAGCATGGTGAGCGCCACGCTGAACACAAAGCTGCGGGGGGCGATGGAACGGATGAACATCATCTGGTCCATTTCCACAGTGCGGATGATGAACTGGTGCAGGGGAATGCCCACCACCAGACCCACCAGGGAGCCGATGAGAGAGAGCAGGTCGATCTCCCGGAAGATGTAGCGGTAGACCTCCTTGTCATAGAAGCCCAGCACCTTGATGGTGGCAAGCTCCTTTTTGCGCTCGCCCAGGTTGACGCTGATGAGGTTGTAGAGCACCACGGCGGCCAATGCGGCAGCGCAGACGATGACCAACATGACCACATAGTTCAGGCAGCCGATCAGGCCATCGAACATCTGGGTGGTGTCCTCGATGAAGGAGACGGAGCTGACATAGTTGCAGGCCAGAATGGCGGAGGAGAGGGAGGCACGGGCTGCATCGGTGGGGCAGTCGGTCTGACCGTAAACGGCGTTCCAGGCGGGCAGAGCACCACCGTTCAGCGTTTTGAGCTGCGCCTGCGAGAGGTACAGCCGGGTAAAGACATAGTTTTCGGTGATGCCGGTCAGGGTCAGGGACCTGCGCCCGCCGTCAGCAGTCTCCACCTCAAAGCTGTCGCCCACCGAAAGCCCCAGCTTTTCGGCGGTCTTTTCGGTCAGGATGACGCTGGAATCGTCAAAGGCAATGGCCTTGTGGCCCTGCCGGGTGCGGAAGGTGAAGTATTCGGTCATCTGGCTTTCGTCATTGGCGGCAACCAGGCTGACGGTCTCCTTTTCCCCCGCATCATTGTAGAGGGTGACGCTCTTGGTGTAATAGCGGCCCCAGCTGGTGATGCCGCTGCTGGAATCCAGCAGGTCGGCCAGACCGTTCTCCATGGTCAGCGCCTTTTCGTCACTCAGGGAGATGGTCAGGTCGGCGTGGGTCAGCTCGGTGGTCTGCTTGGTCAGCATGGGCAGCAGGGAATCCTGGATGCCGAAGCCGATGAGGAGCAGGGCTGTGCAGCCCGCCACGCCCAGAACTGTCATAAAGAAGCGCTTTTTATAGCGGAACAGGTTGCGGGCGGTGGTTTTCTGGGAGAAGCTCATCCGCTTCCACAGCGGGGTGAGATATTCAAGGAGGATGCGCTTGCCCGCTACAGGCGCACGGGGCAGCAGCAGGGCGGCGGATTTTTCCTTGAGGCTGGCGCGGCAAGCCTGCAGGGTGGCAAGGCCGATGACCGCCGCGCTGAGGGCCATGCTGCCCAATGCCAGGCCCGGGTAGAAGTGCAGCGTAAAGGTGGGGATGGAGAACATCATGGTGCGGTAGGCGTACCAGAAGATGGTGGGGAACACCACAAAGCCTACGGCAATGCCCACGATGCTGCCCAGAATGCTGGCGGCAATGCCGTACAGTAAGTACTTGCCTGCGATACTGACGTTGGAGTAGCCCAGCGCCTTGAGGGTGCCCATCTGCAGGCGGTTCTCGTCCACCATGCGGGTCATGGTGGTGGAAGCCACCAGTGCCGCCACCAGGAAGAAGAACACCGGGAACACCCGGGCAATGGCGGCCATCCGGTCAGCGTACTGTTCCAGCGTGACAATGCTCAGGGTGCTGCCGCGGTCCAGCACATACCACTCGCCGTTCTGGATGTCCGCGATCTTCTCTTCCGCATCGTTGATCTGCTGCTGGCCTTCGGCGAGCTTCTGCTCCGCATCGGCCTTCTGGGTCTCGTACTCGGTGCGGGAAGCGTCCAGCTGCTCCTGCCCGGACCGGTACTGTGCCCAGCCCTCGTCCAGCTGGGCGCGGGCGGCCTCAAACTGGGTGTAGGCTGTGGCAGTACCGGTGCTCAGCTGGAGCTGGCCCTGCAGCAGCTGTACCTTCATTTTGCGCAGGGCGGCTTTGGCCTCGGTGACAAGGTCTGTGTTGGAGAGGTTGGGCGAGGAGATGAGCCCTTTGGCGTACATCTGCTGCTTGCCGGCATCCAGCTGGGCCTGATAACCGTCCAGCTGGCCCTTGATGTTATCGTAGGCTGCCTGTGCCTTGGCAAGCGCGTCCCGCAGCTCGGTGTATTCCTCGTCCTCGGGCTCGGCCTCATCCAGCGCCTTTTGGGCATTGTTCAGGGCAGTCTCGGCATAGCCCAGCAGGGGGTCAGCCACCTGTTTCAGATTGACCAGCAGCTGGATCTGCTGAAGCTGATCCTCAAATTCCAGCACCTGCTCTTCGCTGCTCACCAGCGTAGAGGCACCGCTCTGCATGGTATCGGGCAGGGCGGCCTTCTGGGCGGCAAGCTCGGCTTCGCCTGCGTCCAGCTGGGCCTTGGCGGCATCCAGCTCCCGCTGCGCGTCGGTCAGCTTCTGCTCGGCTTGTGCAAACTGGCGCTCGGCTTCGGCCTTCTGTTCGCTGTAGGTCTGTTTGGCATCGTCCAGCTGGGTAGTGGCATCCTCAATAAGCTGGGCCCGGCGGGCCACACAGTGCTCCTTGCTGATGGCATCCAGCCGGTCAGCCACAGTATCCACAGCGGTCTGGTATTCGTCGCTGTAATTGTCATACTGTGCGGCATCTGCTACTTTGAGATAACAGACGGTATAATAATCTGCGGTCAATTCACCGTTCTGCACGAACACAAGAGCATCCAGGATGCCGTCGCCGACGGTGCTGGTCTCTTGATTGGCAGAAAAATATTGAGGGTCCTGCACCTGGCCCACCACGGTATATTCGGTGCGGCGGATATCCTCGGTGTCCTCGGGCAGGGTGACCACGGTGCCCAGCGGGATGGGGTCCGCGTGGCCCAGCACCTGTACCACACACTCGTTGGCGGTTTCGGGCATCCGCCCCTCCAGCAGGGTCAGGCGGTTCATATTGGCCTCGGTATCCGCAGCCGGGTCGGCGGGAAGCTGCTGCACCCGCAGCACGGCTCCGTCGGTAGAGCTTGACCAGCGGCCCTCGGTGTCCAGATACTTCACGGGCATCACGGCGCTCACGCCCTCCGTGGCGGCAATGGCGGAGAGATCTGATTCCGAAAGGCCCAGCGTGGAGAGCACCCGCAGGTCGAACACATTTTGCTGGACATAGTACTTCTGCCCGGCGGTGCGCATACTGGGGGCAAAGCTGACCAGGCCTGTCAGCATCATCACGCCCAGCGCCACGATGCCGAACAGGGAAAGAAACCGGTTCAGATTGCTCCGGAAGTCACGCCGGATATTTTTACGATAGCTTTTCTGCATAGCGGTCACCACTCGATCTGTTCCACCGGCACCGGGTGTTCGTTGACCTTGTTGGACAGGATCTGTCCGCTCTTGACCTGGATGATCCGGTCCGCCATGGCCGTCAGGGCCGTGTTGTGGGTAATGACGATGACGGTGCGCCCTGTTTCGCGGCAGGTGCGCTGGAGCAGGGCCAGCACCTGCTTGCCGGTCTTGTAGTCCAGCGCACCGGTGGGCTCATCGCAGAGCAGGAGCTTGGGGTTCTTGGCCAGCGCCCGGGCAATGGAAACGCGCTGCTGCTCGCCGCCCGAAAGCTGGGCAGGGAAGTTGTTGAGCCGCTCGCCCAGACCCACACTTTCCAGCGTGGCGGCGGGGTCCAGCGGATCACGGCAGATCTCGCTGGCCAGCTCCACATTTTCCAGTGCAGTCAGATTCTGCACCAGATTGTAGAACTGGAACACGAAGCCAACATCATACCGGCGGTAGGTGGTGAGCTCTTTTTCGGAAAAATGGCTCACATCCTGCCCGTCCAGCCAGACATGGCCCTCATCGCAGGTGTCCATGCCGCCCAGAATGTTCAGCAGGGTGGTCTTGCCTGCACCAGAGGGACCCACAATGATGCAAAACTCGCCCTTATCTACATAAAAATTCAGGTGATCGGCCGCCGCAATGCGGACACTGCCGGTCTGATAATATTTGGAAACATCCTCAAACTGCACAAAATGTTCCATATGCTGCTCCTTGCCTTGAAAAAATGATTGTTCCATCCTAACTATAACATATTTTGCAGCAGGTTTGCAGGGGCAAAGCGCTGGAATTTGCAAAAAGTTAACAGGTCGTATCAAGGATAAAGTCAACGGTCTGCTCGATCTGGAATTTTGCGAAATACCCCTCTTCCAGCGGGATCCACCGGGCGGTGAAGCCGGAATAGCGTTCTCCCTCCCGCGCCAGCAGACGGCGGGCCTGCTCTTCCTTGGAGCAGGTGACGAAAACCTTCAGATCATAACAGTCCGCAAGGGTGGGGTGGCAGCTGTAACTGCCCTCCACGATGACCAGCGGCTGGGGCGCAAAGCATTGTTCCGGCAGGTAGGCACCCGCCCGGCAGGAGTAGGCACGGTAGGGGATTGCCTGCCCGGCCCGGGCGGGGGTGAGCACCTGGGCACGCAGACGCTCCAAGTCCATGTTGGCGCAAGGGATCTGCTCCCAGTTTGCCACACGGCTGGCTGGAGAAAGATAGAAGTCATCGGTATGCACCGTGATGCTCTGGGGGAACTGCCGGGCCAGTTGTGCCGCCAGCGTGGTTTTTCCGCTGCCGCACCGGCCGTCCAGCGCCACCAGCACCGGGGCGGCAGGATGGGCAGAGAGAAAATTGGAGAGTTTTTCCACGAGAGGGGAAAGGGTGGTTGAAATCATAATTCCTTCTTAAACGTCAGATTTTTGTATTCGGTCTGAGAGCCGCTTCGGCGGAAGGTTCCATTTTCAGTGGGTGTGAAACCTAGTGCACGCATCACACCGCAGGAACCGGCATTTTCGGCGGCAACATCGGCCAGAACGGTTTTTATACCGTTCTGTGCACCGAACTGCACCAGAGCGTTTACCATTTCTTTGGCATAACCCTTGCGCCAGCAGGTAGGGTGGATGCAGTAACCGATATCCCAGCAGCTGCCGCCATCCTTGACCACAGCACAGCAGGTACCAATGGGCTGGTGGGTGACTTTGTCCTCTGCAATGACATAATAGCAGTCGGTGCTGTCGCTCAGGTTGCGGAGCAATTCCATATATTCGTTCAGGTCATCGATATCGTCCAGCACCGGGTCGGACAAATATTTTCCGGTGATGGGGTCACCCCAGATGCAGAGTGCAAACCCGGCATCCCGAGCTTCCTGCGGGCGCAGGCGAAGCCGGGCGGTTTCAAAAGGTGTGAAAGTCATATCGTTTCCTCCAAAGGTGATATACAAGAAATACTTTTGTCGATTTGCGAAAATATGAGATCGTATGCGTGGGCAGGGAGAGGATGGCGAGGCATCCAAAAATCAAACAGTGCTTTTAACTCTTTAGAATCTCCATAGAGCTGTTTGACTTGTTTGTAAGCAAATGTATTGGCATCGACTTCGTGCGGCTGACCAAGATATAGGTTGGTAAAATAATCTTCATTGCCATCCAATTTGCAGGAGATGTAATGGCCATTTACCAGCTTATAGCATGTACCATCATAGCCAATGACATATTGAAGGCTTCGGTGTATTTCGGAACCGAAGTGTTCCGGACAGAGATACTGCGATGCGTGACGCAGTTCGTGAAACAGAAAAAATGCTTTCTCATAGTCAGGTTTGGCGTTCAGATGCTCTGCATTGATGAACACAGTTTTGCTTGCAGGGTCAAATGTTCCGCAAGCGGTCTCATAATCAGAGGGCATATCAAAGGATAAGTGCAGATCAAGGGAGCGTTCTTTACAATAATCATCAAAGAAGTGCTTGTAATCAAAGATTGATGGCATAGGTTTATATCCGGCCTTTCCTTGACAAAATAAAGGAAATTGACTATACTACAAATAGAAAAGGCGCTGATCCACATCGGTCAGCTTTCCTTCCCGAGAATCAAAAAAGATTGACTGTCAGGTTTGGTACGCTGAGGCAGTCAATCTTTTTTGCTATCATCGTTTTTCTTCTGCGAAAACTTATCCATGACCTCAAGAGTCAGGCGGACCACATCCACAATCAGGCTCAGCAAGCCAAGCATGAAAGTGAGCAGTGCCAGAGTTTCCAACAGCGTCATTCGACATCCCTCCCTTCGCCATCAGGCTCCGGGAAGTTTCCTTCAAAAAAGTTCCGTCCCCGGTATCCTGCTTTATTCCATGTAGGAAGAATCAGCGATACGGGATTGGAAAGCATGACCACCAATGATGCAGACAGCGCCTTCGCCGCCTTTGCGGGCGGCTGACTATACTATACCATGAATTTCGACACGCCGCAACACGCGCAAAAAGTTTGATGCAGAAAACTTGTCAAAACCCCTTGACACCACCCCAGAGCTGTGGTAAGATAATGCCATGTTAGAAATAACTAACCACGAAGCGGTCAGCAAACAAATGGTCTGAGCCGCATTCTTTTAAAGTTTGAGGTTAGAAATATCTAACTGCAACGCCTGCATAGAATGCGGTGCGGCGGGGAACGCTGTTCCTTAAATGGATAAAAGCGGAGGGAAAGCAGCCATGGAGCGTAATTTTGAGACCGTGATGATCGAACAGTGCGCACCTGTGCTGGCAGGGCTGAAGCCTGCCGGGCTGTTCCGCTATGAGACTCGGGACTGTACCGACTTGGCTGCCCGGGTGCGCCGCTGGAATGACCAGCTGGGGGAGAAGGGGCTGAAGGTCCGGGTCCTCAAGGGCTGTGCTCAAACCCACCGGTATCTCATTTATGTTTACCGCGAGAGCCGCCTGCGTCAGGTGTTGGCCGATGAGGCGGTGCGGGAGTTCCTGCAACGCGAGGGCTATGCCCTGCCGGAAGATGCTTCCGATTGTGACGGTATGCTGCGGCAGCTGTCCCGGCGGCTGTGCTGCGAAGCCGATTTTCCCCATGAGATCGGTGTGTTTCTTGGTTATCCGCTCACCGATGTGGTGGGCTTTATCGAAAATCAGGGCCGCAACTTCACCTGCTGCGGCTGCTGGAAGGCTTACGGCGACCCTGATGCCGCCGCACGTCATTTTGCCCAGTTGAACAAGTGCACCAGAGTATATCTGCGCCTGTTCCATGAGGGTACCCCCATTTTCCGCCTTGCTGTGGCGGCTTGACAAGTCATTCTCTACCAATACTCTCTTTTTATCCTGGCACCCACCGGAACAAACCACGCTCCGGTGGGAAGAAATCCTCCTTTTGACACGCGGCCGTCCGTTGCAGCCTTGACCACTGCACCGGGCGGCTGTGTCATTTCATGGATAGAAAAAATAACGGTAAAATGTAAACAATGGCTAACTTTTACTCAGGAATTTGAGTTAGTTGTTGTTGATTGTGATAAAAAAACTGGGATATTTGGGCAGAAAAACTGTTTGTTCATATAAACTAACTTTTAATAATGAAAAAACTGTTGACAACAAAGGTTAGTAAGCGTAAACTATCTATGCTGATAGTTCCGACTGACTAACTGTTCCGGTGCATCAGCAGCCCACAAACAGTATGAAAAAGGGAGTGGAATGTTATGATGCCACTGACAATGGCGAAGGCGGGCGAGACCGTCACCATCAAGAAGATTACCGGCAAAGATGAAGTCCGCCTGCATCTGGCAGAGCTTGGTTTTGTGGTGGACAGCGAAGTGACCGTGGTCAACGAGATTGCAGGCAACCTGATCGTACAGGTCAAGGAAAGCCGCCTGGCACTCGACAGGACGATGGCAAATCGCATTATGATCGGCTGAACAGCGCAGTACGCTGTTTGGGACCTGCTCCGACACTGGAATGGTCTCTGAATAAAGACAAGTAGAGGAGGAAATTTGCATGAAAACTCTGAAGGACGTGAAGGTCGGCGAGACCTGCACCGTGGCACGCCTGCATGGCGAAGGCCCGGTCAAGCGCCGCATCATGGACATGGGCATCACCAAGGGTGTTGAGATCTATGTCCGTAAGGTGGCACCTCTGGGCGACCCCATGGAGCTGACCGTGCGCAACTACGAACTGAGTGTGCGCAAGGCCGACGCTGAAATGATCGAAGTGGTTTGATTCCAAAGAGAGGAAAGGACACGCAATGAGTATTAAAATTGCACTGGCCGGTAACCCGAACTGCGGCAAGACTACCCTGTTCAATAACCTGACCGGCTCCAACCAGTACGTTGGCAACTGGCCCGGCGTTACCGTGGAAAAGAAGGAAGGCAAGCTGAAGGGCGATAAGGATGTCATCATCCAGGACCTGCCCGGTATCTACTCCCTGTCTCCCTACACGCTGGAGGAGGTCGTCTCCCGTACTTACCTGGTCAAGGAGAAGCCCGATGCCATCCTGAACATCATCGATGGCACCAACATTGAGCGCAACCTCTACCTGACCACTCAGCTGATCGAGCTGGGCATCCCCGTTGTTATGGCGGTCAACATGATCGATCTGGTCCGCAAGAACGGCGATAAGATCGACCTGAAGAAGCTGAGCAGCGAGCTGGGCTGCCAGGCAGTTGAGATCAGCGCTCTGAAGGGCGAGGGCACCGAGGCTGCTGCCAAGGCTGCGGTTGCCGCTGCCCAGAAGCAGAAGGCCGGTGAGCTGCCCCACGTCTTTACCGGCAGTGTGGAGCATGCCATCGCACACATCGAGGAGTCCATCCAGGGCAAGGTCGATGACCGCTTCCTGCGCTGGTACGCGGTCAAGCTGTTCGAGCGGGATGAGAAGGTCATGGAAGAGCTGAAGCTCGACAAGGCTCTGGCTGACCACATTGATGAGCACATCAAAGACTGCGAGAAGGAGATGGACGATGATGCGGAGAGCATCATCACCAACCAGCGCTACTCCTACATCAACGGTGTCGTTGACAAGGCGGTCAAAAAGAAGGCCCGTGTGGAGCACCTGACCGTTTCCGATAAGATCGACCAGATCGTGACCAACCGTGTGCTGGCTCTGCCCATCTTCGCGCTGGTCATGTTCCTGATGTACTCCCTGTCCATGGGCACCTCCATTGCAGATGGCGGCTGGGCTATCGGTACCTTTGCGACCGACTGGACCAACGATGTCCTGTTTGGTGAGATCGTGCCGGGCGCGCTGGGCGGCTTCCTGGAGAGCATTGGTGTGGCAGGCTGGCTGTACGGCCTGATCATGGACGGTATCGTGGCCGGTGTCGGCGCGGTGCTGGGCTTCGTTCCCCAGATGCTGGTTCTGTTCTTCCTGCTGTCCATCCTGGAGGATGTGGGCTATATGTCCCGTGTCGCCTTCATCATGGACCGTATCTTCCGCCGTTTCGGCCTGTCCGGCAAGAGCTTCATCCCCGTGCTGGTCGGTACCGGCTGCGGCGTGCCCGGTGTTATGGCTTCCCGTACCATCGAGAACGAGCGTGACCGCCGCATGACCATTATGACCACCTGCTTCATCCCCTGCGGCGCTAAGATGCCCATCATCGGCCTGATCGCAGGTGCAATGTTCGGTGGTTCCTCTCTGGTTGCTGTTTCCGCTTACTTCATCGGCATGGCTGCCATCATTTGCTCCGGTGTTATTCTGAAGAAGACCAAGCTCTTCGCTGGCGACCCCGCACCCTTCGTTATGGAGCTGCCCGCTTACCATGTGCCTGCATGGGGCAACGTTTTCCGTGCCACCTGGGAGCGCGGCTGGTCCTTCATCAAGCGTGCCGGTTCCGTCATTCTGGCAGCTACCGTTGTGCTGTGGTTCCTGCAGGGCTTCGGTTTCGAGAATGGTGCCTTCGGCATGGTCGAGGATCAGGACAACTCCGTCCTGGCCGCTATCGCTACCAAGATCGCCTGGATCTTCGCTCCTCTGGGCTTCGGCAACTGGCGTGCAACCGTTGCTTCCGTCTCTGGTCTGATCGCAAAGGAGAACGTGGTTGGCACCTTCGGTGTTCTGTATCACTTCGGCGGCGAGCTGTCTGAGAACGGTGATGAGATCTGGGCAGCAGTTGCGCAGGATTACACCGCTCTGTCCGCTTACGCATTTATGATCTTCAACCTGCTGTGCGCTCCCTGCTTCGCTGCTATGGGCGCGATCAAGCGTGAGATGAACAATGGCAAGTGGACTGCCATCGCCATCGGTTATATGTGCGCTCTGGCTTACTGCGCGGCTCTGGTCGTGTACCAGATCGGCGGCCTGATCACCGGTGAGGTTGGCTTCAACTTCTTCACCATCGTGGCAATCGTGATTTTTGCCGCATTCCTGTACCTGATGTTCCGCCCCAACAAGTACGTTGGCGACAACGAGGTCAAGATCGACGTTTCCAAGATCAAGTAAAATCATCTGTCCAGTTTGAAAGGGTGTGTTCTGTATGATGGAATTCCTGGCCACGAACTTTAATCTGCCTACCATTATTGTAGGTGCTATCGTGTTTGGCGGTGTGGGCTGGGCCACATGGCACTCCCACAAGCATGGCGGCTGTGGGGGCTGCGGCGAAGGCGGCTGCAATGGCAATTGCGGCGGCTGCAGCGGCTGCCACTGATCGGTAAAAACCGCTGGGCGCGGGTCGAACATCCAATCGGCCCGCGCCCTTTTTTAGAATGAAAAAAGTTAGCTTTGGATAACACTGGAAGCGGCTTACATTATTATAGGAGAGAGTGATACTATGGAACTGACAGCAGCCCATCTGCGGTATCTCCTGGCCATCTATGAGGTCTCCCAGACGCATCTGGATATCTGCTCCCGCAGCATTGCCGAAAAGTTGAACGTGACTAAGCCCAGCGTGGTGCGCATTATGAACCTGCTGATGGATCGGGGAATGATCGTGAAGGAACACTATGGCAAGATCTATCTGACCGATCGGGGCATCTTTGTGGCAAAGGCGGTCAGGGCTCAACTGGAAACGGTGCTGACGCATTTTCCGCCCGTGCGCATCGACATGACCGAGGAGGAACGCTATAATGCCGCTTTGGCTCTGACTTCGGCCCTGCCCGAACGGGCTTTTACCGGTGAATATGACCGCCTGTTCGGCCCGGATGAATCTGAAAAGGAGAACGCTTCGTGATCAACAAAAAACTGCTTTCCTTCGATCGGAAGGCCCTGCGCTATGTGGGGCTGAACGTGCTGTTCCAGTGGCTGGGGATGCTGTGCAATGTGGTGCTGGTGATGACGGTATCCCGCCTCATCGGCGGTGTGTTTGCGGGCAGCCTGACCGGCAATGCCCTCTGGCAGGGGATGCTGCTCTGCCTGCTGACTGTGCCGGTGCGCTATGGCCTTACCCTCTGCGCCTCCGATATGAGCGACCGGGCTTCCAAGGATGTCAAGCGCACCCTGCGCAGCAGCATCTATGCAAAGCTCACCTGTCTGGGGGCCGGTTACAGCGAGACGGTGGCCACCAGTGAAGCCGTGATGCTGGCCAGCGAGGGTGTAGAGCAGATCGACACCTACTTTGCAAAGTATCTGCCCCAGCTGTTTTACAGCCTGCTGGCCCCGGTGACCCTGTTTGTGCTGCTGGTGGGCGTGCACGCGCGCTCGGCCATCCTTCTGCTGTGCTGTGTGCCGCTCATCCCCCTGTCCATTGTGGCGGTGCAGAAGTTCGCCAAGAAGCTGCTGGCGAACTACTGGGGCGAGTACACCACCCTGGGCGACAGCTTTCTGGAGAATATCCAGGGCCTGACCACCCTGAAGATCTATCAGGCAGACGGCTGGAAGCACGAGGAGATGAATGCCCAGGCCGAGCGGTTCCGCAAGATCACGATGAAGGTGCTGACCATGCAGCTGAACAGCGTGACCCTGATGGACCTGATGGCCTACGGCGGTGCGGGTCTTGGCATCATCAGCGCGGCATCGGCCTTTGCCAAGGGCCAGCTCAGCCTGACCAGCGCCCTGACCATCCTCCTGCTGGCGGCGGATTTCTTCCTGCCCCTGCGCCTGCTGGGCAGCTACTTCCACATTGCCATGAATGGTGCGGCTTCGGCTGAGAAGATCTTCAGGCTGCTCTCTGCCCAGGAGCCTGAAGATGGCGAAAAGACCGCCGACCCGGCCGACAGCACCCTTGCGCTGGAGCATGTCACTTTTGGTTACGAGAAGGAGCGCACTATTCTGCACGATGTGTCCCTGACCATCCCGCAGGGCAGCTTTGTCTCGCTGGTGGGCGAAAGCGGCTGCGGCAAGAGCACCATAGCGGCCATTCTGTCCGGTGCCCGCACCGCGACGGAGGGAGAGGTCACGCTGGGCGGCATCCCGGTCAGCGAATGGAAGCAGGCCGACCGTCTGCGCCTGCTGACACTGGTGCCCCACAATGCGGCCATCTTCAAGGGCACGGTGGAGGCCAACCTCCGGATGGCCCGGCCCGATGTAGCCGAGGCCGAGCTCTGGGCGGCGCTGGAGCAGGTGAACCTTGCAGACTTCTGCCGCAGCCAGAGCGGCCTTGCAACGGTGCTCCACGAGGGCGGCTCCAACCTGTCCGGCGGGCAGCGCCAGCGCCTTGCCATGGCCCGTGCCCTGCTGCATGATTCACCTATCTATGTGTTCGACGAGGCGACCTCCAATGTGGATGCCGAGAGTGAGAACGATATCATGAAAGCCATCCACAGCCTGGCGGGAAAGAAAACAGTGATCCTGATCTCCCACCGTCTGGCCAATGTGGTGGACAGCGACTGCATTTATGTGCTGGAGGCAGGCCGCATCGCCGAGCAGGGAACGCACAACGACCTGCTGGCGGCACAGGGGGTGTACAGCCGCCTGTACAACGCCCAGAAACAGCTGGAAGACCTTGGGGAGGTGAGCGCATGAACAACACAAAACACCGCAGTCCGTTTGCCATTGCCGCACGGCTGATCGTGCTGGTCCGGCCCATGCTGCCCATCATGCTGGCAGCCATTGTCATGGGTGTCATCGGCCACTTCTGCGCCACCTTTATCACGGTCTTCGGCGGTTTTGTCCTGCTCACGGCGGCAGGCCTGCCCAGCCCGCTGGCAGGCGTGGGCACGGCCTTTGTCTGCATCCTTGTCTTTGCCCTGCTGCGCGGCGTGCTGCGCTACGCAGAGCAGGCTTCCAACCACTATATCGCCTTCAAGCTGCTGGCCCTCATCCGGGATAAGGTGTTCGGCGCACTCCGCCGCCTGACCCCCGCCAAGCTGGAGGGCCGTGACCGGGGCGACCTGATCTCTCTGATCACCGCCGACATCGAGCAGCTGGAGGTGTTCTATGCCCACACTATTTCGCCGGTCTGCATCGCGATCCTCTGTGTGACTGGCATGACCTGCTTTACGGCCAGTTATCATATTCTGCCCGCACTGGTGCTGCTGGCAGGCTATCTGCTGGTGGGCATTGCTCTGCCGGTGTGGTCTGCCAGACGGGGCGACAAAGCCGCTCGCGAGTACCGGCAGGCCCTGGCCGACACCAACAGCTATCTGCTGGAAAGCCTGCGCGGCTTGCGGGATATCCTGCAGTACCAGAACACCGCCGCGCGTGCCGAGGGCATCACGGCCCACAGCGAGACGCTGGGGGAGAAGCAGAAGGCCATGAAGTACCGCGAGGGCGTGACTGTGGGTGCCGCCAACACCCTCATCGTGCTGACGGCGCTGGCTGTGCTGGGGGTGAGCATCCGGCTGTATCAGAATGGCCAGCTGGGCGCGGAGGGAGTGCTGGTCTGCACCCTGTCGGCCCTGAGCTCCTTTGGCCCGGTGGTGGCGCTGGCCAACCTCGGTGCCAGCCTGACACAGGTGTTCGCCAGTGCCGACCGTGTCCTTGACCTGCTGGACGAAGACCCCGTGACTGCCGATGTGACCGACGGCGCGGATACCGTCTTTACCGGTGCACAGGCTGAGCATGTCAGCTTTGCCTACGCCAAGGAAGAGGTGCTCCACGACCTGAGCCTGACTATCCCGGAAAAGAAGATCGTGGGCATCACGGGCCGTTCCGGCAGCGGCAAATCCACCTTCCTGCGGCTGCTCATGCGCTTCTGGGATGTGAGCAGCGGCACCATCCGGTTTGGTGAACGAGACATCCGCACCGTGAACACTGCCGCCCTGCGCGCCCAGGAAAGTCTTGTGACCCAGGAAACGGAGCTGTTTGACGATACCATTGAAAACAACATCCGGATCGCCCGGCGCGATGCCACCCGTGCCGAGGTGGAGGCTGCCTGCAGAAAGGCCGCGCTGGATGGCTTTATCAACAGCCTGCCCAAGGGATATGATACCCCTGTGGGCGAGCTGGGCGGTGCACTCTCCGGCGGTGAGCGCCAGCGCATCGGTGTGGCCCGTGCCTTCCTGCACGATGCACCCTTTCTCCTGCTGGACGAGCCTACCTCCAATCTGGACAGCCTGAACGAAGGGATCATCCTCAAGGCCGTGCGGGATGAGTGCAGGGAAAAGACCGTCCTGCTGGTTTCCCATCGCAGATCCACCATGGCCGTGGCCGACCTGAGCTTCTCGGTAGAGAGCGGACGGCTGAGCTGAGAAAACCGGATATCAAGCAAAAAAGACGCGCTCTGTGATGAGCGCGTCTTTTTTGTGTGCAGGGAGAAATTTACTGCTTGCGTGCAAACACGATGCCGATGGTACCGGGGCCGGAATAGCCGCCGATGGTGGTGCCGATGTCGGTCTCGTAGACATTCTCAAAATTGCCGTACTGCCGCAGTCCGGCCTTGATGGCCTCCATGCAGCCGGGCTTCGCCTGGGTGGAAGAGATGAACACCATGCTGCGGTCGATGTCCTCCCGGTTCGCCAGCTGGTCGGTGATATACTTGCCCACGCAGATGGGCAGACTGCCCCGGTACTTCCGCACGACTTTCAGTTCACCATCGATGACGGCCAGGCTGGGCTTGATGCCCAGAATGTTGGCCCCGAAGGCCAGCACGCCGGAGCAGCGGCCGCTTTTGGCCATGTAGTCCAGCTGGTTGAGCACAAAGCTCAACTCGACGCGCTTGGCAAGGCCCTGTAAGCGCATGGAAATGTTCTTGGGCGGCAGGCCGTCAGCGGCCCACTTGGCTGCCTGCAGGACGAGATAGCCCTGCCCGGTGCAGATATTCTCGCTGTCCACAACATAGACGTTGTCGAACTCCTGCGCCGCCAGCCGGGCGTTCTGGAAGCAGGAGGAGAATTTGGAGCCGACATTGATGTGGATGACGGCATCGTAGTCTCTGGCAAAGGGGGCGAGGAAGTCGGTGTACTCCACCAGATTGGGGGCGGCAGATTTGGGCATTTTGCCGCCGTTCTGGGCATGGGCGAATACATCGGCGGGGTGGATGGTAACGCCGTCCAGATAACTTTCCTCCCCCATGAGAATGTGCATGGGGATCAGGCTGATGTTCCACTGCCGGAGCAGCGCTTCGGACAGATCGCAGGTGCTGTCCGCAGTGATCTTGATGTTCAAAATGAGATTCCTCTTTTCCAGCCGCGCGTCCGGCGGCAGCGTGATAGTTCGAAATTTGCAACTATCATACCACAAATACTTCAAAATTGTTAGCTATCAAGCCGATAAAAAATGTAAATCTTTTATGAAGTGTGCAAAAGGGGCGAAAATCCATGGGATATCTGTACAGTTGTAACAAAAATGTGCCGGAGTTTCTGGTTCTTTCCGAAAATTCGCTCGGAACTGTTTATTTTGTCGGCCAAAAATTATATAATAAGTAGTACCCAAGAATTAAGATGGATTCGGTCTGCCTTGCGGCCGTTTGTTTATTGGAGGTTTGCCTGCTTATGTTCGTTACTGATTATACCATGCATCTGCTGGATCATGTAAAAAAGATCCACTTCATCGGCTGCGGTGGCAGCGGTATGTATCCGCTGATCCAGATCCTCACTGCCAAGGGATATGATATCTCCGGCAGCGATGTGCTGGACGGCAGCATCATCCGCTCGGAGCGGGAGATGGGCGTGAAGGTCAGCCTGGGTCATGCTGCGGACAACGTGATCGGCTCTGACCTGGTGGTCTACTCTGCCGCCATTGCCAAGGACAACGTGGAGCTGAACGCCGCCGCTTCCTATGGCATCCCCACTGTGGAGCGCAGCGTTCTGCTGGGCTATGTGAGCCGTCTGTACAAGGACAGCATCTGCGTTTCCGGCACCCACGGCAAGACCACTACGACTTCCATGATCACCACCGCACTGGAGCTGGCAGGTCGTGATCCCTCTGCAGTCATCGGCGGCAAGCTGCCCCTCATCGGCGGCTACGGCAAGGCCGGCAAGGGTGATGATATCGTCATTGAGGCCTGCGAGTTCTCCGAGACCTTCCTCAAGCTGACCCCCTATATGTCCGTGGTGCTGAACATCGATAACGACCATCTGGACTATTACGGCAGCATGGGCGAGCTGAAGTTTGCCTTCAAGCGCTTTGCCCTGATGACCCATTTTATGATCTTTGCCAATGCGGACGACAAGAACACCATGGATGTCATGTACACCCTGGACCGCCGCGTGCGCACCTTTGCCATTGACAATGCGGCTGATTACCGTGCTGTCAACGTGCAGGAGTACAAGCCCGGCTTCTTTGAATTTGATCTGAAGGAGTGGGATACCAATGAGCTGGGCCACATCCGTCTGGCAGTGCCGGGCCGCCACAACATTTACAATGCACTGGCCATGTGTGCTGTCTGCCGCTCTGTGGGCCTGACCGTGGAGGAGTGCGCCAACGCTGCCCTGAACTTCAAGGGGGCAGGCCGCCGTTTTGAGGTCTACGGCGAGTGCAACGGCGCGGTGGTCGTGGACGACTACGCCCACCATCCCACCGAGATCCGCGCGACCCTGAACACCGCCAAGGAGCTGGGCTACAATCGTGTCATCGCAGTCCATCAGCCGTTTACATACAGCCGGACCAAGATGCTGTTCAACGACTTTGTGGATGTGTTCAAGATCCCTGATATCACGGTGATCACCCCCATCATGGGCAGCCGCGAGCCCAACGACCCCACCATTACCAGCGCAAAGCTGGCGGCGCAGATCCCCAACTCTGTGCTGGTGGACAGCCTTGAGGCTGCCGCTGACTGGGTCAAGCAGAATGCCCGGGAGGGCGATCTGGTCATCACCCTGGGCTGCGGCGATATCTATAAGGCCAGCAAGATGATGGTGAAGAAAGACTGATCGTTTGGAATAGCTGAAAGCCGCCGGGTCAAAAACGCCCGGCGGCTTTTGGCTGCCGGGTGTTTCACAGACCGAACTGGTCTGCAATACCACCCTGCGAAAGCGCCCTGCCGGGAGACCGGCGGGGCGTTTTTGCGCTATGGGATGGGCGTGATGAAAAATATCTCAAAAATTTTACACAAATCAGACCCGGAAGGGTGGCGGCGGGGGTGGGATTCTGCTATACTGATTCTGGTACGAAAAGGAGGAGAGAGGATATGCCATCTACGTATGCACATCGCCGCTTTGGTGCGGATGTTCTGGTGCAGCTGCCCAGGGAGCTGCGGGAAAGGATCACCCCGTACCGGCCGCTGTATGATATGGGCCTGCACGGGCCTGACCTGATGTTCTACTACCGGGCATTGCAGTCCAACCCCGTGAACCGGCTGGGCAACGCCATGCACGAGCAGCCGGGCCGGGTGTTCTTTACCCGGGCCCGGGGCGTGGTGAACACGGCCCGCAACAAGAATGCTGCGTTGGCCTATGCGCTGGGGTTCGTCTGCCACTTTGCACTGGACAGCACCTGCCACCCCTATGTGGAGCGCTACACCCGGGAAAGCGGTGTGAGCCACTGCGAGATCGAGACGGAGTTTGACAACCAGCTGATGCGGGAGGACGGGCTTGACCCGATGCACTTTTTCACGGCGGGGCATATCCGCCCCAACCGGGAGTTTGCAAAGATCATTGCGCCGTTCTACGAAAATGTCACGGCAGACGAGACCTACGGAGCCATGCGGGGCATGGTGCGGGTGCACCATCTGCTGCAGGCTACCAGCCCGGTCAAGCGCTGGGTGGTGTTGACGGCCCTGAAAGCGGCAGGTACCTATGATGTCATGCACGGGCTGGTGGCGAACCTCCAGCCCAATCCCCGGTGCGAGACCAGCGACAAAGAGCTGGAAGCGCTGTATCAGCAGGCTCTCCCGCTGGCAGTGCGGCTCATCACGGAATATGTGGAAGGGCTCTCCAACGGCGCACCGCTGGACAAGGCCTATGACCACACCTTCGGAGAATTTTGAGAGGAATGCAAATGAACGAAGCAAAGCAAAAATTTCGCCTGACCAGCCTGGAACGGGCGTGGATCTTATACGATGTGGGCAACTCGGCGTTTGTGCTGCTGGTGGCAACGCTGATCCCCATCTTCTTCAACGCACTGGCTGAGGGGGGCGGCCTGAGCTCGGTGGAGTATCTGGCCTACTGGGGCTATGCAGCCTCGGCAGTCACGGTCATCACGGCGGTGCTCAGCCCGATCCTTGGCACACTGGCCGATACCCGCAACTTCAAAAAGCCCATTTTCACCTTCTGCGTGGCAGTGGGCGTGATCGGCTGCTGCGCCATGGGGATGGCAAGCACCTGGCTGCCGTTCCTGCTCATCTTCATCTTTGCCAAGGTGGGTTTTTCGGGCAGTCTGGTGTTCTATGACTCCATGCTCAGCGATGTGACTGTGCCGGACCGGATGGATGAGGTCTCCTCCAAAGGCTATGCCTGGGGCTACATTGGCAGCTGTGTGCCCTTTGTGGTCTGTCTGGCGCTGGTGCTGGGGGCCGGGAGCATCGGTATCTCCCAGATGACGGCGCTGAACCTTACTCTCTTTATCACCGCCGTCTGGTGGCTGGTGACCACCCTGCCCCTGCTGCGCCAGTATAAGCAGGTACACTTTGTGGAGGTGCAGGAACATGCCATCCGGCAGAGCTTTGCCCGCATCGGCCACACCCTCCGCCACCTGAAAGAGGACAGGCAGGTGTTCTGGTTCCTGCTGGCCTTTTTCTGCTACATCGATGGCGTATACACCATCATCGATATGGCCACGGCCTACGGCACGGCCCTGGGGCTGGACACCACCGGCCTGCTGCTGGCGCTGCTGGTCACCCAGATCGTGGCCTTCCCCTCGGCACTGGTGTTCGGGCGGCTGAGCGGGCAATACCCCTCGGGCACCCTCATCCCGGTCTGCATCGCAGCCTATGCGGGCATTGCGCTGTTTGCCTTTTTCCTGAAGCACCAGTGGCAGTTCTGGGTGCTGGCCGTTGTGGTGGGCATGTTCCAGGGCGGCATCCAGGCGCTGAGCCGGAGCCATTTTGCCAAGATCATCCCGCCGGAAAAATCGGGCGAGTACTTCGGCCTGTTCGATATCTGCGGCAAGGGCGCATCCTTTCTGGGCACCATGATCGTCAGTGTGGGCAGCCAGCTGACCGGCAGCGCCAATGTGGGCGTGGGCAGCCTGATCGTGCTGTTCATTGTGGGATTCGTGCTGTTCCGGGTGTCGGATCAAAAGTGAATTGAACCCCCCAGTCACCTGCGGTGACAGCCCCCCTAGTAGTGGGGCCCTTGGCATTTCGCAAAGCCTGACCTCTTTGCCAAGGCCGCCCCTATCAGGGGCGGTGGCATCCCGCAGGGATGACGGTGGGGTTTAACCGCAAGAGCCTTCCCTTTGGGAGGGCTTTTTTGTTCGTTGCGTCTTACCGGAAGGCGTGGTACAATAGGGCCAAACACTTTGAAAAAATATGACCCAAAGGAGAAACAACATGAACTATCCCGGTTATACGCTGGTGCGCCGCGAGGACTGCCCGGAGCAGCACGGTGTGCTGACGGTTCTGAACCACGATGTGAGCGGGGCCACTGTCCTGCTGGTGGAGAACGAGGACACCAACAAGGCGTTCGGCATCGGCTTCGGCACCTTCCCCTCCGACGACACCGGTGTGTTCCACATTCTGGAGCACTCGGTGCTGGCGGGCAGCGAGAAGTACCCCGTGAACTCGCCTTTTTTGCAGCTGCTCAAGAGCAGTATGGCCTCCTTCCTGAACGCCATGACCTTCCCGGACAAGACGGTGTATCCCTTTGCCACCCCCAACGAGACCGACTTCAGGAACCTGATGGACGTGTACCTGAACGCCGTGTTCTGCCCGCTGGCCATGGTGGACAAGGCCGTGTTCGAGCAGGAGGGCTGGCACCGGGACGCGGACGGCACGGTGAGCGGTGTGGTCTACAATGAGATGCAGGGTGCGCTGGCCTCCCCGGACGCGCAGCTGCAGAACGCGCTGGAGCGGGCCATGTTCCCGGATACGGCCTACGGCTTTGTGTCCGGCGGCGACCCGGCCTCCATCCCGGCCCTGACCTATGAAAAATACCAGCGGGTGTACCGCCGCCATTACAGCGCCGACAACTGCTGCATCACCCTGTACGGCAAGATGGATATGGCCGAGAAGCTGGCGTTTCTGGATGAGCACTATCTGAGCAGGATGCCCAAGGGCACCAGCCGCCCCCGGCTGACGGTGCAGGACCAGCAGAACGGTGTGCGTGTGCACATCCCGTACTACACCGAAAAACCCGAGCCGGATCAGGTGCAGTGTGCGCTGGCCTGGTACACCGGCGCGTTTGCTGACCGAGAGCGCCAGCTGGGCGTGGAGATCCTGCTGGATGCCCTGCTGGGCACCAACCAGTCCCCGCTGAAGGCAGCTCTGCTGGAGCAGAAGCTGGGCGCGGATATCGACATTGGCTTTGACGACAGCACCCTGCAGCCCACGCTGGAGCTGGTGCTGCGGGGGGCCACCGCAGAGACTGCCCCCAAATTTGCAGCTGGCGTGAAACAGGCTGTGACCGACCTGCTGGCAGGGGGCATCCCCGAGGAACTGCTGCTGGCCAGCCTGAACGCCATGGAGTTTGCCTCCCTGGAGCGCCCGGGCAGCCTGCCCGACGGTGTGCTGGATGCCATCTATGCCGCCACCGGCTGGCTCCACACCGGAGACCCGGCCCTGCTGCTCCACACCGACAAACTGTTTGCTTCCCTGCGGGAGAAGCTTTCCACCGGCTGGTTCAACGACCTGCTGAAGGATCTGCTGCTGGCCGAGCCGGTGCAGGTGATCCAGACCCCGGCCCTGCCCAAGAAGGACGAAGAGGATGCTGCCCCTGCCCGCAACGACGGCAAGCTGGTGCTGGACCATCCGCTGACCGTGGCCGACCTGGGCGATGGTGACAGGAGCGCTGCCGGTACGGTGGAACCGCTGGCCGGTGCGGAGCTGCTGCACCACCCCTCCAAGGGCAGCCTGTATCTGAATTTCTACTACGACCTGGGCGAGTGCACCCCGGAAGAGGTGCAGTATCTTGACTTGCTGACCGATATTCTGGACGAGCTGGATACCCCGGAGCACACTGCCCGGGAGCTGCAGACCCAGCGCGCCACCTGGCTGGGCAACAGCACGGCCTGCATCAGCTTCTGGACCGGGCGGCAGGAGGGCAGCCCCTGCCACGCAAAGCTCACCTGGAACATGAGCCTGTTGGAGCGGAATCTGGACAAGGCCATTGCGCTGGGCAGTGAGTATCTCTACAAGACCTGCCTGACCGGCCCCAAGGCCGAGGAAGCCTTTGCCCGGGTGCTGAGCCAGCAGAAGCTGAACATGGAGCAGCAGTTCATCCGGCAGGGCAACCAGTACGCTGCCGTGCGTGCCGCCGCCCACTACTCAGTGGAGTATGCCCTGAGTGAGCGGTGCAGCGGCGTGACCGGGTACCACTTCCTGTGCGGCCTGCTGGAACAGGCCGACTGGGCCGCCATGGGCAAAAAGCTGGAAGCGGTGCGGGAAAAGGTGCTGAACCATGCAGCCCTGACCGTCAGCCTGCATGGCAGCGAGGAAGCGCTGGAAAAGCTGCGTGCCCTGCTGCCCGGCAGTGCCTTTGCTGCCCAGGGCCGCACCGCTGCCAAGCCCTACACAGAGGTGCTGACTGCCCCCGTGAACGAGGCCTTTATCATTGACGGCGGCGTGAACTATGATATCCTGACCTGGCCCATGGAGCGGCAGGCCGACCGCCGGGTGCTGGCCCGCATTATGAGCTACGAATACCTGTGGCACAACATCCGTGAGGTGGGCGGCGCTTACGGCACCGGAATGCTGACCCGTGCCCAGACCGAGGGACTGTACACCTACCGTGACCCCCACCTGACCGAGAGCTACGAGACCTTTGCCAAGGCCCCCGAGGTGCTGGCAGGCCGGGAGTACACCGAAAAAGACCTGACCGAGTTCATCGTGGGCGCGGTGTCCGAGATGGATTCGCCCAAAAAGCCCAACGCTGAGGCCAAGGAGCTGGACCGCCGGTACTTCTGCGGCATCACCGATGCCATGCTGGCCGCGGACCGCAAGGCCATGTGCAGTGTGACAGCTGAAACGATCCGGGCACAGGCTGCAGACCTTGCAGACCGGATGGCAAACGCCACCCGTGTGGCCTTTGGCAGCAAGGACGCTGTGGAAGCAGGCAAGCAGCTGTTTGACCGCATCGAGACCCTGTAAGCAGAACCGAAACTGAATCTGTAACGAAAGCAGGCACTCTGCCTTTGCCCCGGACGGGGCGGGCGGAGTGCCTGCTTTTTTGCGCAAAAGGTACTTCACGCACCTGATGTGCCTGCGCATGGAAAATCCGGGAGAAAAACGGAGATTTCCGCACGGCGCGATACAGCGATGAAAAATGAAAGATTATTTTATACAGATGGGATTCTATGACGCTAAAAGTACAAAACGGCCTTGCAAAAGTGCGCGCTGTTGCAGGGGACGAAAAGCTGGTATCCTTGTGCCAAGCCAAACAGAAAGGATGTGAGAACACAGGATGGCGCAAGCAAAACAGCCGGGCAGGGACAAGAGCCTTGCCAGCCTGCACAAGGCCACCGACACCCTGAGCACCATGCTGGCACAGGAGGTCAAGGAACTGAACGCCCGGCAGAAGGTCCAGCGTGGCGATGGCTCTGACCCCGCCCTGATGAAGGGGCTCAAGGAGGCTACGGCGGTGCTGAAGGATCTGGCCGCGGTGGCCAAGACCCTGAACGATCAGGGGGCGGATGCCGAGGCCCGGGCGTGCGGTGTGGTGCTTCTGCCAGCCGTGGAGGACGTATGAATGCAGAGATCGTATGGCGGCCCCAGCCCCGGCAGGCGGAGTTCATGCGCCGCCCGGAACCGGAAGCCCTGTACGGGGGCGCGGCAGGTGGCGGCAAGAGTGACGCGCTGGTGATCGAGGCCCTGCGGCAGGTGCACATCCCCCACTATCGGGGGCTCATCCTGCGCAAGACCTACCCCCAGCTCAGTGATCTGGTGGACAAGAGCATGGCCTACTACAAGCGGGCTTTTCCCACGGCGCAGTACAACGCCACCAGCCATGTGTGGGTGTTCCCCAGCGGGGCAAAGATCTACTTTGGTTCCATGCAGTACACCAAGGACCGCACAAATTATCAGGGCAAGGCCTTCGACTTCATCGGGTTCGATGAGCTGACCCATTTCGAGTGGGAAGAGTACAGCTATATGATGAGCCGCAACCGCCCTACCGGCCCGGGCACCCGGGTCTACCTGCGGGCCACCACCAATCCCGGCGGTGTGGGGCACGGCTGGGTGAAAGCACGGTTCATCACGCCTGCCCCGCCCGGCACCCCCATTGTGGAACAGTTCCCGGTGCGGATGCCGGACGGAACCGAGAAAGTGCTGGAGCGGGCAAGGGTGTTTATCCCGTCCAGCGTGTTCGACAACCCCGCTCTGCTGGAAAATGACCCGGACTACCTTGCCAGTCTGGCAAGCCTGCCCGAGGCAGAAAAGCAGGCCCTGCTCTATGGCAGCTGGGACAGCTTTTCGGGGCAGGTGTTCACCGAGTGGAGGAACGACCCGGGGCATTATCAGGACCAGCGCTGGACCCATGTCATTGCGCCCTTTGCCATCCCCAGACACTGGAAGATCTACCGGGGGTACGATTTCGGTTTCTCGAAGCCGTTCTCGGTGGGGTGGTACGCGGCGGATGAGGAGGGCAGGCTTTACCGCATCAAGGAGCTGTACGGCTGCACGGGCCGCCCCAACGAGGGCCTGCGCATCGATCCGGTGGAGCAGGCAAGGCGGATCCGGGAGGTGGAGCAGAACGACCCGATGCTCAAGGGCCGCACCATTCTGGGGGTGGCTGACCCCGCTATCTTTGATGAGAGCCGGGGCGAGAGCATTGCCGCCATGATGGAGCGGGGCCCCCATTTTCTCCACTGGGTCCCCGGTGACCACACCCGGCTGGCGGGGAAGATGCAGTTCCACTACCGGCTGGCGTTCGATGGGGAGGGGCGGCCCATGTTTCAGGTGTTCAACACCTGCAGGCACTTCATCCGCACCCTCCCGAACCTGGTCTATGACGAGAGCAATGTGGAGGACATCGACACCCGGCAGGAGGACCATATCTATGACGAGTGCCGCTATGTGCTGATGGAAAATCCCATCTCCCCTCCCCGGCAGACCGTGCAGCCTCCGGTGGGGGACGACCCGCTGGAGCTGCACCGGAGGGCGAGGGTGTATAGGGTGTAGCTATGGAAAGGCTCTGCTCTGTACAACCTCTCAGTCTCGCATACGCTCGACAGCTCCCCTAGTAGGGGAGCCTCTGGCGAAACCGGGAACTTTGCGGGGACTGCCAAGGCCTCTCCTATTAGGAGAGGTGGCATTGCGAAGCAATGACGGAGAGGTTGGACAAAGACGAAACCTGCCTGAGAGGCAGCAAGGAGGTAAACTTGGAAAATATTATGGACGTGATCGGTATAGAGCAGGTGGCCGAAGCCACTGCCATTTTACAGAAATACAAGGCCGGAAAAGCCGCGCTGGACAAACGCATTGTGGACAACGAGCTGTGGTTCCGGATGGGACACTGGAAGAACTACCAGAACCCCATGATGGAGGGCAAGCCCCAGCCTGCCAGTGGGTGGCTGTTCAACAGCATTGCCAACAAGCACGCCGATGCCATGGACAATTACCCGGCCCCCAACGTTCTGCCCCGGGCAGCAGACGATGCGCAGACCGCACAGGTGCTTTCCAGCATCCTGCCGGTGGTGCTGGAGCAGGCAGACTATGAGCAGGTGTACAGCGACACCTGGTGGCGCAAGCTCAAGCAGGGCACCGGGGTCAAGGGCGTGTTCTGGGACCCGGAGGCCCGGGGCGGCGTGGGAGAGATCGCCATCCGGCCCATGAACCTGCTCATGCTCTACTGGGAGCCGGGCGTGGCGGATATCCAGGCCTCGCCCCACTTTTTCTCCCTGAGCATGGAAAACACCAAACAGCTGGAAAACCGCTGGCCCCAGCTGAAGGGCCACAGCGCCAGTGTGCTGGATGTGCCCCGTTTTCTCCACGACGGCGGGCTGGACACCACCGAAAAAAGCGTGGTGGTGGACTGGTACTACAAAAAGCCGGACGAGGCCGGACACACCCTGCTCCACTACTGCAAGTTCTGCAACGGCGTGGTGCTCTACGCCAGCGAGAACGACCCGGCCCTTGCCGGGCGGGGCTTCTACGACCACGGGAAATATCCCTTCGTGTTCGACCCGCTGTTTATGGAGGAGGACAGCCCGGCGGGCTTTGGCTATATCGATGTGATGAAGGAATGCCAGACCGCCATCGACAGGATGAACCATGCTATGGATGAAAATGTCCTGCTGGCATCCAAGCAGCGGTATGTGCTCAGCGACACGGCGGGCGTGAACGAGGAGGAACTGGCGGATCTCAGCCGGGACATCGTCCATGTGGCCGGACGGCTGGGAGACGAGAGTTTCCGCCCGTTGCAGACCGCCGGTTTGCAGGGGAACAGCCTGAGCTACCGCAACAGCCGCATTGAGGAGCTGAAGGAGATCAGCGGAAACCGGGATATGACCCAGGGCGGCACCGCAGGCGGCGTGACGGCGGCAAGTGCCATTGCGGCCCTGCAGGAGGCGGGCAGCAAACTCTCCCGCGATATGCTCAAGAGCGCCTACCGGGCCTTTGCAAGGGAGTGCTACCTCATCATTGACCTGATGCGGCAGTTTTACGATGAGGAGCGGGTGTTCCGTGTCATCGGGCCTGCCGGAGGCAGGGAGTTCGTGCCCTTTTCCGGGGCAGCGCTGCGTGCCCGCCCCATGGGGTTGATGGGCGGCGTGGAGCTGGGAAGCCGGGAACCGGTGTTTGATATCGTGGTGAGCGCCGAGAAGAAATCCACCTTCAGCCGCCTTTCCCAGAATGAAACGGCGAAGGAGTGCTACCAGCTGGGTTTCTTTGCACCCCAGAATGCCGACGCGGCCCTGGCGGCACTGGAGATGATGGACTTTGAGGGCATCGAAAAAGTGCGCCAGAGGGTGCGGCAGAACGGCACGCTGGCACAGAAGCTGACGGCGGCCCAGATGCAGATCGCGCGGTTCAACGAGAAATTGAGCGGCGCGGAGGAAAATCTGAGCACAAGAGCATTGGCGAAGAACCTCTCCGGCGCTTTGCGCCAGCTCTCCTGACAGGAGAGCCAGGTTCACGCTGCTACTGGCTTGCCTCCCCTATGAGGGGAGGTGTCACCGCAGGTGACGGAGAGGTTTTACATGAGAAGGAGGCAGAAATGATCAAGGTGAATTATACGGAATTGGACGGCCCTTACGGCCCGGCCATGCGTCTGGAGGCGGCGGGCCATGCAGGCTATGCCCCGGCAGGGCAGGATATCGTGTGCGCCGGTGTCAGCACCCTGATGCAGGCACTGGTCAGCCTGCTGGCGGGCGAGGAAAACGCCCACAGCGATGCTTTTGACGAGCCAGATGGCCCCCGCCTGACGGTGACTGCTGCCCGGCCCTGTACCGCATGGGTCGAGGGAGCCTTTGAGCTGGCCAAGGCGGGCTTTGCCCTGCTGGCCGAGCGCTACCCGGACAATGTACGCTTTGCCGACCGGAGTGCCCGGGGCAAGCAGGAGATGATGGACCTGCAGCTGTTTGCTGACGGCGGCGAAGCGGCTGCTCCTGCCCTGAGCGCGGCCCAGGAGCAGCAGGCTGTGGCATCGGGTACCCTGAAGCCCGGTGAGAAAGCGGACGCAAAGCAGGAGACGACCGCCCCGGAGGGGGAGAAGGAGGTGAAAGAGACCGAACCGGTCAAGGCGGAAGAAGGGCAGGAACAGGAACCGCCCCGCCCCGCGCTGCCAAAACGTTTCCCGGGAAGCCAGGCTGTGGATGCCCTGCACCGGCGCTGGGCTGCCGAGGAGGCCATGATGCGCCGGGCGGTGCCGGAGTTTTCCCTGCAAAAGGAGCTGGCAGACCCCGAGATGCGCCGCCTGATGCAGCTGCCCGGGATGCGGATGCTGGATGCCTACCGGCTGGCCCACTACGGGGATGCCATGCGCCAGACTGCCCGCACCGTGGAGCAGGGCGTGGTGGAGCGCATCCGCCAGCGCGGGGCACGCCCTGCTGAAAACGGCACCCACCCCGGCAGCGCTGCCGTGACCGGTGCGGATGTGAACCGGATGACCCGCAGCCAGCGGGAAGCGCTGGAACGTCAGGCGCTCCATGGCGCAAAGATCAGTTTTTGAGGGAAAACCCTCTCACCGCTTCGGTCTGGCTTTGCCAGCGTCTTGCGGAGCTCCCCCGAAGGGGGAGCTTGAAATCAATGAAAGAAAGGATAATGACTATGAACAACTTCAACATTCAGCTGTTTGCCGAAACTCCCCTGAACTCCACCACCACCATGACCCCGGAGATGAAGACCTTCTACGAGAAGCGCCTCATCGACCAGGCAGAGCCCCGGCTGGTGCATGACCAGTTTGCGGATTACTATCCTGTGCCCCAGAACGGCGGCAAGACCATCGAGTTCCGCAAGTACGACAGCCTGCCCAAGGCTTCCACTCCGCTGACCGAGGGCGTGACCCCGGACGGTCAGGCTCTGAACGTGACCACCATCACCAGCGACCTGCACCAGTATGGCGGCTGGACCCCGCTGACTGACGTGCTGCAGATGACCGCCATCGACAACAATGTGGTGCAGGCCACCCGTGTGCTGGCAAGCCAGGCGGGCCGCACCATGGACAGCATCACCCGTGATGTGCTGGCGGGCGGCACCAATGTGCTGTATGCTCCCAAGCAGAATGCAGACGGCACCGAAACGGAGGTGAAGAGCCGCAAGGAGCTGGACAAGACCTGCACCCTGACCCCGAAGCTGTTCTTCCGGGCGGCGGCGCAGCTGGGTGCCATGAACGCGGACCCCATCGGCGACAGCTACATTGCCATCATCCACCCCTATGCCGCCTATGACCTGAAGACCTGCAGGGAATTCATTGAGGCGCACAAGTATGCCGACCCTGAGACCATGTACCGCGGCGAGATCGGCAAGCTGGGCAATATCCGCTTTGTGGAGACCAGCGAGGCCAAGATCTGGAAGGACACCACCTGCCCCAGCGGTCTGGCCGTGTTCGGCACGCTGGTGCTGGGTGCCCATGCCTACGGTGTGACCGAGCTGGAGGGCGGCGGCCTGGAACACATCGTCAAGCAGCTGGGCTATGGCGACGACCCACTGAACCAGCGCGCTTCCGTGGGCTGGAAGGGGATGCGCGCCGCCGAGCGTCTGGTGGAGCAGTACATGGTGCGCATTGAGAGCGTATCCAGTTATTCGGAGAATGCGAGTGCCAACTGAACCTCTCAGGCGCTTCGTGTCAGCTCCCCCAGTAGGGGAGCCCTTGGCAAACCGGGCAAGCCCTGCTGGATGAACGAAACTAGGCGAGGCGTAAAAGGCAGTGCCCCTGCGACAGAGGGCAGAAAGGATGAAAAATGGACAAGAAAAACGTAAGGATCCGGCTGTTCAAGGACAACAGCCGGTACAAAGGCGACCTGTTTGTGAGTGTGAACGGCGTGAGCTATAAGATCCGCCGTGGCGTGGAGGTGGAAGTGCCGCCCGAGGTGGCAGAGGTGCTGGAACACAGCCAGGTGCAGGATGAGCGCACCGCCGCCCGCATTGCCGCCGCCGAGAGGATCGAGGGGTGAGCGCATGACGGTGGGAGAGGCTCTGGAACGGGCCGAGGAACTGCGGCCGGGCTGCAAGGTGGACAGCCGCACCCGGCAGCGCTGGCTCTGTGAGGAGGACGGGATGCTGCGGGCCCTGCTGTTCTCCGGCTGCGGGCTGCGGGCCGGAGTGGGGGCAGACCTTGCCTGGCCTGCGGAGGGCGGTCTGGACGATGCCGTAGAGCTGCTGGTACCCGTGCCTTTTGATGCGCTCTACCCGCATTACCTCTGCGCAAAGCTGGATGCTGCCCTGGGCGAGACGGAACGTTACGCCGGGGAGCAGGCCCGGTATAACAGCATTCTGGCCGAGCTGAGCGCCTGGCTGCGGCGGCGGGCAAAGCCGAAGCGCGGTGCGCAGTGGCGGTGGTGAAAGGGAGGAAAGTGGATGCTTCTGACAAATCGGACCGGTGTGAAGAATACCCGGGATCTGCTGCGGGCCTTTGGCGGCCTGAACGAGACCTACGGCTGCACCGAGGCTGAGTACAGCGGGGGAATGAATTTTTCGGCCCGGGATTTCCCGGCCCTGAGCACTCGGCTGCCCCGCCGCAGGCTGCAGGAGCTGGCCGGGCTGAACGGGATGTATCACCTGAACGGTCTGCTGACCGTCTGCGGGCGGGACCTGGTTTATACCCCGGACGAGGCCCCGGCCCAGCCCGTCACCGTGAAAAATGCCGTGGCAGACAGCCGCAAGACGATGGTGGGCATCGGAACAAAGATCCTGATCTTCCCGGACAAGGTGGCGTTCGATACGGCCGACGGCAGTGCGGCTCCGCTGGGTGCTGCCTGGGAGGCGGGAAGCCTGAGCGTGAGCTTTGCACCCTGTGATGCTTCGGGGAATACCTACGAGGTGAAGGACAAGGGCACGAAGGAGCCGGAACACCCGCAGGACGGCCAGCTGTTTCTGAAGCTGAACGAGCCGGACAAGCCCTATTCCGCAGAGAATACGCTGGAGGTGTACAGCGAGGCTTCGGGCAACTGGACGGTGATCCCGCTGGACTACTGCCTTGTGACCGCTGAGGGCATCGGGGCGGAGTTCCGGGTGTGGGATACTGTGACCCTGACCGGTACGGGGGCTGAACAGGCAGGCCAGTGGGCCGGGCTGGACGGCGACCGCATCGTGTACGGTGTGACCGAGACCACCCTGCGCCTGCGGGCTGACCCGGGCGGCGAACACTTTTACGGCAGGCTTGTCCACAATGGCGGCAGTGCTGTCTGGGTGAGCATGGACGGCACACAGCGGGAAGAGTATTTCCCGGCGGAGGGTGTGAAGGTGGAGCGCCGGGTGCCCGATCTTGAGTACCTGACCGAATGCGACAACCGGGTGTGGGGCTGTTCCAGCAGCGAGAATGTCATCTACGCCTGCAAGCTGGGCGACCCCACCAACTGGTTCTCCTACCGGGGCATCGCGGCAGACAGCTATGCCGTGACCGTGGGCAGCGACGGCCCCTTTACCGGGGCGGCCACCTGCATGGGCTATGCGCTGTTCTTCAAGGAAAACACCCTGCACAAGCTCTACGGCTCCAAGCCCTCGGATTTCCAGCTCAGCTCCCTGCGCTGCCGGGGCGTGGCCAGAAACGCGGCCCGCAGTCTCTGCGTGCTGAACGAGACGCTGTACTATCTCTCCTCCGACGGCGTAATGGCGTGGGACGGCAGCATCCCGGCCAAGGTGTCGGCGGCGCTGGATGCCGGGCGGCTTGCCAATGTGAAGCAGGCTGTGGGCGGTGCGCTGGATGGCCGGTATTATCTGCATGTCAGCCGGGAAAACGAGGTGCGTCTGCTGGTCTATGATACCGAGCGGGGCCTCTGGCACGAGGAGAATGTCTGCTCCTTTGAGATGGCCAGCACCGGCGGGCAGCTCTATCTCTGGGATGGCCGGGCGCTCTGGGCCGCTGATCCCAGCCGGGAAGCGGCAGGGCAGAGAAGCGAGGGAACGGAACAGGGCGTGGAGTTTGCCCTGACCACCGGAGATCTGGGGTTGGACAGCCCCGAGGAGCGGTACCTTTCCCGGCTGACGCTGCGGCTGGATGCCGCCTGCAGGAGCCGGGTGACTGTGGAAGTGAGCTATGACGGCGGCCCCTGGGAGACCGCCGCTGCCCTGACAGTGGAGGGCCCGCGCCGCAATTGTGATCTGCACCTTGTGCCCCGGCGGTGCGCCTCGCTCCGGCTGCGGCTGTGGGGCTATGGGCAGATCACCCTGCGGAGCCTGGCCAAGACCTTCAGCGGGGCAAAGGGAAACTGGATGGAACTGGAGGGATGAACCATGGCAAGCATTGCGGGCCTGGGCAAGATCGGCCTGCCCAGGCTGAGTGAGAATATGGACCCGGAGGATGCCCGGGCCCTGCGGAATTATCTGTACCAGATGCAGGAGCAATTGCAGTATGTGCTCTGCAATCTGGACACCGAGAATTTCTCGGAGGAGCTGCGGGGCAGGCTTTCCGGCAGTTTGGGAAAGGAGGAGACATGAGCGAGAAAAAGAAGCAGGAGTACACCACAGGCGGACTGAAAAACCGGCAGGATGTGGAAAACGCGCTGGCTTCGGCAGAGTACCGGCCCTCGCAGGAGGTGACGGACGCGGCCAGCGACCTGAAGCAGTGGCAGGCCAACCGCCCCGGCGATTACGAGAGCGCCTATCAGGGCCGCATTGACGGCCTGATGGAGGATCTGCTGGACCGGAAGGAATTCAGTTACAGCTATGGTGCCGACCCACTGTACCGCCAGTACGCCCAGCTGTACACCCAGAATGCCCAGAACGCCAGTGCCGACGCGGCGGCGCAGGCCGCTGCCCTGACCGGTGGCTATGGTTCCAGCTACGCGGCCAGTGCGGCCCGGCAGGCATACCAGCAGCAGATCGGCGCGTTGAGCGAGGCCATCCCCACGCTGTACCGGCTGGCGCTGGATACCTACCAGAGCGGCGGCGATGCCTTGGTGGAGCAGATCGACCAGCTGAACGGGCAGGAGCAGAATGCCCAGCAGAAGTATGAGCGGGAGCTGGCGGATTACTACACCCAGCTGGAACAAAAGGGCAATGCCTACAACACGGCTTACACCCAGGATTACGGGCGCTATCAGGATTATCTGGGCCAGTTGGACAGCCTGTACGGTTACTACGCGGCACAGGAACAGCAGGAGGCGGCCCGCCGCCAGCAGGGATTCAACAATGTGATGACCGTGCTGGGCCTTCTGGGCGATGCGGCCCAGCTGGCCATTACCGGCACCACGGGTCTGGGCAGCATGGCAGGCAGCCTGCTGAACACCGGGTACAACATCTATGCAGGCAACCGCGCCTATGAAGCCGAACGGGCCGACACGGCATGGAAGCAGAAAATGCAGGAGCAGCTGCGGCAGGATGAGCTGGCACAGCAGCAGTACAAAAACGAGCAGGCACAGCAGGAATATCAGGACAAACTCCGCCAGCAGCAGGTCAGCAATGCCCTTGCGGCAGAGCGGCTGGACCTGAGCAAGAGCCAGTGGGCAGCCAAGCAGGAAAAGGCCAGCCGGACTGCCGAAAAAGCCAGCGCCGATGCAGCGGCGAAGCGCGGCAGCCTGACGGGTGACACCGGCCTGAAGGTGGGCAAAAGCGGCGTTTCCAGCGGCGGCACCGTGCCGTACAGCGCGGCGAGGATGCGCAGTCAGGGCCGCAGTGATACGGCCATCCGCACCCAGCTGCTCAAGGAGGGATACTCCAGCAGCGAGGTCAGGGAAATCATGCGGCAGCTGAACAGCTGAAAAAAGGGGAGGGCAACCGTGAAGGTGCTCTCCCCTTTGTGCTATGCCCGGACATCCCGTTTTTTCAGCAGGAGCCATGCCAGAAGGAACATTGTCCCCAGCCAGAAGATGCAGCTGAAGGCAAACAGCCCGTAGCTGCCAGCCAGAGCATCCGCACTTCTGTTGGAGTTCATACCCAGCTGCATCAGGGAATAGGGCCACAACAGCCCATGCCCCTTGGAGCTGATAAAGATGCCGGTAATGCCGCCCAGCAGCCCCAGAAAAATGGGCACAGCAAAGCTGCGGATGACCATGGCCAGCACCAGCTGTGCGGCAATGACAGCCAACGCACCCAACAGTCCCCGCAGTAAAAACAGAGGTAAGGTGACCGGCGGCAGCCCGGGCAGATGGGCAAATACCTTGCCGCAGAACACGAACAGCGCAAACACAAAGCCGTGGGTCAGAAGCGCCAGCTTTGTCACCACCGCAAACTTTGCTGCAAACAGGTCCAGCGGCGGTACGGGGCTTGCCATGATCAGGTTCCAGTTGTGCCCCAGATGTTCCAGCCGCCACAAGTAGGCAGCATAGGTGGCTACCATGGCAGGGAAGAAGAGCATGGAATAAAACAGGGTGTGCTGGGTCCACAGGCTATACCAGCCGTCGGTGAGGATCTCAAGATTTTGTAAATAATTGAAGGTGCCGTAGGTGGCCGAAAGAATGGGCAGCACAAAGAACATTGCCCAGATGGGGGATGCGTGGAGTTTGCGGTTCTCCGCAAGAATACAGCGTTTCAGCATGGTTTTATACCTCCTCGTCCTGTACCTTGCGCCACGCAAGGGCAAACAGCACAGCGCCCAGCGCAAGGGTGAAGGCCAGCAGCACCCAGTTGAAGGGGCGGGTGCCGTAGGTGACGGTGTGGGTGGCCTTGTCCCAGTTCGCCACTTCGTAGGCGCTCAGAGGGATGTAGTACCCAAAGGGTACAAAATAACTGGCAAGCGGCGGCATAAAAGCAGAGAACAGCCCCACCAGCGCCCCTACAATGCCCACGCAGAGCGTCGGCAGGGGATTGCCCATCCACAGCATCAGCAGAAATTCTCCAAAGAAGAGCATTGTGTCCACCGCCAGCGTGCAGACGAACAGGTAGACCAGCTGCCCAGTGGGAAAGGCTTCGGTATAACCATGGACACGCCCCAGCACCGGAACACAGGCCAGCTCCAGCACCGTGACCAACAGCACTTCCAGCACCCCAAAGACAGCTTTGCCTGCAAACAGGCTGCTGCGGCTCTGCAGGGTGTAGAGCAGCTTTGTGGTGTTGCCTTTGATCTCCATATCCCACAGCCGGGAGGCCAGCACTGCCATCATCACCGGCATCAGAATGGCTTCAATGACGGGCAGGCTGTAAAGCAGGGCGCTGTAACCGTTGGCAAGCTCCTCCGGGTCTGCCGGGGCAAGGCCGCCCACCCACAGCACGACAATGCCGGGGATGAGCAGGCAGAGAGCAAGGTCGTGCCGACGGTGGGCTTTTTGCAGTTCTGCACGGAAAGCTGCCATCTTACGCCACCTCCCCGCTGGTCTGGGTCAGGCTGAGGAAGATATCCTCAAGGCTCTTCGTCTGGGCCGTCAGGCCAACCACACCCACGCCGCTTTCGGCAAGGGTACAGACCAGTGCCGCCAGCGCTTCGTCCGGCAGCGGGGGCAGCTGCAGGGTGGCCGGCTGGTCTGCCGGTGCAGCGGCTTTTACCCCCTGCTGCTGCAGAACGGCTGCGGCTTTGGGTGCGTCCAGCACCCGCAGCAGAATGCCGCCCCGGCTGTGCTTTTGCAGTTGCTGCAGAGAACCCTCGAACAGCAGTCTGCCGTGGTTCAGGATGCCCACCTGATCCACCATCTGCTCGATCTCGCCCAGCAGGTGGCTGGAGATCAGCACGGTGGCTCCGGTGGTCTGGGGCATGGAAGCAATCAGACTGCGCATCTCCTGAATGCCTGCCGGGTCCAGACCGTTGGTGGGTTCATCTAAAATCAGCAGTTTGGGGCTGCCCAGCAGCGCCATGGCAATGCCCAGCCGCTGCTTCATGCCAAGAGAATACTGACCCACCTTCCGGTCAGCGTCCTTGGTCAGGTGCACGATCTCCAGCACCCGGCTGATGTCCTTCCGGTCCACGTCTTTCAGGTCAGCCACGATGGAAAGGTTTTCCCGGGCAGTCAGGTGCAGGTAACCGGAGGGGGATTCAATCAGACTGCCGGTCTGCCGCAGCAGGGCAATGCGGTTTGCTTCGTTCAGGGTGTGCCCCAGCAGTTCCACACTGCCGCCGGTGGGGTGTACAAGCCCCAGCAGCATCTTCATGGTGGTGGATTTGCCCGCACCGTTGGGGCCTAAAAATCCGTAAACACAGCCCTCCGGGACAGTCAGGTCCAAATGATCCACCACCGGGCGGCCATGGTAGCTTTTGCAAAGGGCATGGGTCTCAATCACAGGTTTCATAAATGGTCTCCTTTCGCATTCATGGATTTCGGAACGATGCCAGAATACATCCGCTGCCTTAAACTGACCGGAAGCGCAGCTTAATTTACCCTTAAATTTGCAGGTGTTTTCCGCTGCGGCGCAAAAAGTGTGGTATAGTAAAGGCGGGAAAGGAGAACTGCCCTTATGGATACCATTTATGATGCAAAGCTTCTTATTGTGGATGACAACGCCGAACTGCTGGCACTGCTGTGTGAGCAGCTGCGGGGCGCAGGATATGGCCATATCAGAACTGCCCAAAGCTGCGCCGCTGCCCGCGCCTGTTTTGCGGCAGAGCAGCCGGAGCTGATGATCTTGGATATCAACCTGCCGGATGGGGATGGATTTTCGCTGTTCCGGGCGCTGCGGGCAAAAGCGGATGTCCCGGCACTGTTCCTCTCCGCACGGGACGCGGATGCCGACCGTCTGTTCGGGCTGGGTCTTGGCGCAGATGACTACCTGACCAAGCCTTTTCTGATGCAGGAACTGCTGCTGCGGGTGCAGCATATTTTGCAGCGGGCGTACCGGGCAGAGTTGTCCCGTACAAAACCGGCACCTTTGCAGCTGGGGGAGCGGTGCGTAGACCTGAATGATGCCATTGTTACCCTGCCAGAGGGCAAAACACTGGCGCTGACTGCCACCGAGCTGGCGCTGCTGCGGAAATTGGCAGAGAACCGGGGACACATCGTTACCTACGATGCCCTTTGTGCGGCGGTCTGGGGCGCAGATTACTATGGCTACGAGAACAGTCTGGGGGTACATATCCGGCATCTGCGGGAGAAGCTGGAAGCCGAACCCGGTGCGCCGCAGTTTCTGCGGACGGTGCGGGGCATTGGCTATAAGCTGACAAAGGGGGAAGAAGCATGAAAACCTTTGTGCGCCTGATCCGGCGGTATGTGCTGGCGGCGGTGGGCATCGTTCTGCTGCTGTTGTTTTCCGGTGTTGCGGTGCTGGGCTGGCTGGGCTGGCAGGAGAGCTGCCGCCTGCCGCAGCGGGAGTATTCCTCCAGCGAGATCGCGGATTCCATGGTGGAGACCGCCGAAGGGCTTGCCTTTGGGGCAGAACGCACCCCGCAGGTGTGGATGAACGGCTACGCGTGGGCGATGGTGCTGGACGATGTGGGAAACATCCGCTGGAGCTACGGCCTGCCGCAGGATCTGAACCATGCCTACACTCCCGGCGATATCGCCAAATTTTCCCGCTGGTATCTGGCGGATTACCCGGTGTTCTGCTGGACAGAACCCTACGGACTGTTCGTCATCGGGCTGCCAAAGGGGAGCCTGTGGAAGTACAGCATTTACAGCTCACCGGACTTTGCCCTGAGCATGGTGCGGGTGCTCCCGGCAGCAGCGCTGGGAATGCTGCTGCTGGGTCTGGCGCTCTGCTTCTGGCTGAGCTGGCGGGGGGCAAAGCGGCTGGAGACCGTGGCAAACGGTCTGGATGCACTGGCGCAGGGGCAGACCGTCCAGCTGCCTACCGACGGCTTTGCCGGGGAACTGGCAGAAAAGCTGAACCAGACCGGGGCGCAGCTGCAAGCCAAAAATGAGATGCTTTCCCGGCGGGACAACGCCCGCACCCAGTGGATCGCAGGGGTCAGCCATGACGTGCGCACCCCGCTGGCGCTGATCTTAGGCTGGGCGGAGCAGCTGGAACAGGACGCACTTTTGCCGGACAGCTCCCGGCAGAAAGCGGCCGGCATCCGCACCCAGTGCGAAAAGCTGCGCACCCTCATTGATGACCTGAACCTGACCAGTAAGCTGGAATACGGTGCCCAACCCCTGCGCCGGAAAGACCTCCGGGCAGGGCCGCTGTTCCGGCAGCTGGTGGCGCAGTTCTGCGAAAGCCCGCTGGCAGAGCGCTGCGGGATCACACTGGAACAGGAAGAACCGGCAGAGCAGACGGTGCTTTCGGTGGATGAGGCGCTGCTGGCACGGCTGCTGGAAAACCTGATGAACAACAGCGTCCGGCATAACCCAAAGCCGGTGAACATTACCGTGCACACCCGGCGGGCAGGGGAGCGCTTCTGCCTGACCGTAGCGGATGACGGCATCGGCTATCCGGCTGCCGTTCTGGCGGCGCTGAACGCTGCGGAGCCTGCCGAAAATGCGCCCCATATTCTTGGCCTGTATGTAGTGCAGCAGATCGCCGCCGCCCATGGCGGCAGGGCAGTGTTCGGACAGAACATTCCCCACGGTGCCAAAGCGGTGGTGTACCTGCCGCTGGGCTGAAAATTGATCGGAATCCTTGCTTTTCCCGGCCGGATTTCTTATACTTTGGACAAAGAAGTCTTTTTTGGTGCAAAACACAGGAGGAATCATGGCTGAAATTTCAAGTCTGCTGACATTGCAGGGCCAGCTTGCGCTGCTGACCCTCATTGGCTTTTTTCTGGCCCGCAAGGGCATCATCAATGCGCAGGGACGCAAGTGCCTGACCGACCTGCTCATCAATGTCATCCTGCCCGCGAACATCATCCAGTCGTTTCTGGTGGAGTTCAGCTGGGATGTGCTGAAGAGCAGTGCATCGATCCTTGTGATCTCGCTGGCGCTGCAGATCGGCTGTGTGGTGCTGTGTGCCCTGGGCTACAACTGGCTGCCCTTTGCAAGGCGGAGCGTTTACCAGTATGGCACGGTCTGCTCCAACGGTGCGTTTCTGGGCAACGCACTGGTGGACGGCATCTGGGGCAGCAGCGGCCTGCTGCTCAGCTCCATCTACCTCATCCCTCAGCGTGTGGCAATGTGGTCGGTGGGCGTGAGCTACTTTCTGCAGGACGAAAAGCCCGATTCCAAAGAGGAGATGCGGGCAGAGCGCAGGGCCGTGCTGCGGAAAACATTCACCCACCCCTGCATCCTGGCGGTCGTGGTGGGCATGGTGCTGATGGCCTCTCAGCTGCCGCTGCCCGGCTTTTTGGGCCGCACTGTCAAGAGCCTGAGCAATTGCAACATGGGTGTTTCCATGATCCTGATCGGTGCCATCATCGGCAGCAGCCGGATGGGCAAACTCTGGGATAAGGACTGCTTCCTCTACTGCCTCATCCGGCTGGGGCTCATCCCGGCGGCGGTGCTGCTGGGCTGCAGGCTCTGCGGCGCGGAGAGCCTTGTGACCGGTGTTTCCGTGGTATTGGCCGCCATGCCCATGGGCGGCGTGACCGCCGTTCTGGCGGAAAAGTACGGCGGGGATTCCGCCTTTGCCAGCAAGTGCGTGGCGGTCTCCACGGTGCTCTCCCTCATCACCACACCGCTGTGGTGCATGGTCGTGTAAGGGTGGGGCTGACCGCTGCGCCCGCAGCGGAATGCGAAAAACACCTTGTCAATGGCAATCATGGCCGAAGAATCACGGTTCTTTTTGTCCAATCGGCGAATAGCCTTTGCCGCCGGATGGTGATACAATAGGCAAGGTGTTGCGCGGCGGTGCCGCAGAATGCCGTAACATGACAAAAATAAGGAGAGCGCGTGGAAAATGGAACCATTTTATCTGATGCCCGGGCAGGAACGCTGTGAACAGTTTAAGGATGCGAACGGTGTGCCCAAAGTCCGCTACTCCTATTGTTCGCTGAACGGGGCGCTGTTCCGCTGTGTGAGCCGCAGCGTGGAAGAAGCCGAGCGCCTGTGCGAGGACTGGCTGGTGGGTCAGGACCGCTGCTACATCAACTGAAAAATGCACCCTCTGCTCCTTTGCGGAATAAGCTGTAAGAGAATCAGCTTATCGGCAAAGGAGTTTTTTTATATGATGAATGGCATCCTGCGTATCCAGACCTATCGGCCCCGGCAGTCGGCTCCGGTGGAGGGAGTGACTGTTGTGATCACCGGCAGCGACTTCACGGCTCACCGCATCACCGATGCCGAGGGCAATGCCGAGGATGTGGCCATCTGTGCCCCGGCCTGCGCCCTCTCGCTGGACGAGAACAACACCACGACCCTGCCCTATGCCGTGTGCAGCCTGACGGCCCGCAAGCCGGGCTACCGCACCGTCCGCATCCAGGGCATCCAGATCTTTGCCGGGCAGGTCACGCTGGCCCGGCCTGAGATGATCCCGGACACCGAGGAGGGAAAAGACATTGTCGACCCGCCTGTGATCATCCCCACCCACGCTCTGTTTGCGGGGAACGGCGGCAGCGGCCCGGCTCCCACCAATCCATGCACCGGCAGCCGGGTGCTGGACCGTGTCATCGTGCCCAAAAATATTACGGTCCATCTGGGCAGGCCCGCTGCCTCGGCCCGGAACGTGACGGTGTCCTTCCGGGATTATATCGCCAATGTGGCTTCCAGCGAGGTCTACCCCACTTGGCCCATTGAAGCGTTGAAAGCGAACATCCACTGCCAGATCTCGCTGGCGCTCAACCGTATTTACACCGAGTGGTATCCCAGCAAGGGCTACACCTTCAATATCACCAACTCCACCAGCTACGATCAGTATTACGTCCATGGCCGCACCGTGTTCGATGTGATGGTAAAGCTGACGGATGACATCTTCAACACCTACATCCGCAAGACCGGCACCGTGAATCCCTACTACTCCGAATACTGTGACGGAAAGTCCGTTACCTGCCCGGGGCTCAAGCAGTGGGGTACGGTCACGCTGGCAAATCAGGGCCGCAATGCCCTGAGCATCCTCAAGTACTATTACGGCAGCGATATCGAGATCGTCCGCACCAGCAACATCCAGTCCATCCCCAGAAGCTATCCGGGTTCCCCCCTCCGGCAGGGAGACCGGGGCACGGCGGTGTTCACCCTGCAGCGGCAGCTGAACCGCATCACCAAGGATTACCCCTTCCTTGGCCTGCTGACCGTGGACGGGATCTTTGGCAGCAGGATGACCGAGACCGTGAAGAGATTCCAGAAGCAGTTCAACCTGACCGCTGACGGCGTGGTGGGGCGGCAGACCTGGTATAAGATCAGCTATATCTATGTTTCGGTGAAAGACCTTGCAGAGCTGACCAGCGAGGGAGAAACGGCCGCAGGCACCCTCTCGGACGGCACCTGGGGCGGCACCGTCCTGCGCGTCGGCTCTTCCGGCAGCGCTGTGGAGCAGCTGCAGTTCTGGCTGAACACTCTGGCCCAGTACGAGAGCAGCATCCCCTCCGTGACAGTGGATGGCGTGTATGGCAGCGGTACCGCCAGTGCTGTCCGGGCTTTCCAGCGAAGATACGGCCTGTCTGTGGACGGTGTGGTGGGCCGCGCCACCTGGACAGAACTCTACAATCAGTTCCGCAGCATCCAGTCCGACAACGGCAGGCCCAACGCCTACCCGGGCACAGCCCTGCGGCAAGGCAGCAGCGGGCAGAACGTCCGGCTGGTGCAGTTCTGGCTCAAGATCGCCCGCACGGTGTATCCCAGCCTGAACACCCTGACCGTAGATGGAAAATTCGGCGCAGGCACGGCGGCGGCAGTGCGGAGATTCCAGAGCTACTTCGGCCTGACCAGTGACGGCGTGGTGGGCCGCACGACCTGGAACAAGCTGTATGAGGTCTACAACGATATCGCCAACCGGCTGCTCACAGCCAGCCTGCGCCCCGGCGAGTATCCGGGCATTTTGCGCCAGGGCAGCACCGGAACGGCAGTGCGGGAGCTGCAGTTCTACCTCTACCTGATGAGCGCTTACGAGAGCAGCATCCCCGTGGTTTCCATCGACGGCAGCTTCGGTGCGGCGACCGAGAACGCCGTGCGGGCCTACCAGCGCTTTGCGAAGCTGACGGTGGACGGTGTAGTAGGGCGCACGACCTGGAATTCTCTCTACGGCAAAGCCAGCATCCTGCGGGTGTCCGGCCCGGTGGTCACGCTGAAGCGCCTGCCTTACCCGGGCACGCCGCTGGCAGTGGGGGCCACAGGGGACGCGGTGCTCTACTACAACCTCCTTTTGCAGCGCATTGCCTACTATTTCGACAGCGTGGAAAGCCCGCCCCTGTCTGACCGGTATACCGACGAGACGGCAGCCTCTACCCGCAGTGCGCAGGCCCTGCTGGATCTGCCTGAGACCGGAGTCGCGGATGCGGAGACCTGGACGGCGGTGGAGGCCCTGAGCCTGCAGCTGGCCGCCGTTTCCCCCAACCCTGACCGGGATGCCGGGCAGGCCGATGCTTACCCGGGCCGCGCCATGAAAGAGGGGAGCGTTGGCCCGGATGTGGGGCAGATCGAACAGTGGCTCAATGGACGCTGTATGCGGAACTGCGGCGAGGACTATGTGACCGAGAACTTCCGCTTCGGCCCGAAGGAAACAGAAGGGGTCCGGGCTGCACAGGAGCGGGCGGACCTGCTGGTGACGGGCACGGTGAACGAGGAGACCTGGGCCGCGCTCCGTGCCCAGAGCTGCGAATGCGAGGAGGGATGACGGATGGCACGGCTGCTGATCTACGATGCCTATGAGAACAAGGTGTACACCTACAACAGCCTGAACGAAAACGACCCGATGCCTTACAGCACCGAGCGCACCCTGACACTGCGGGAGTTCCGGGGCAAATCGGGGAGCCCGGTGCTCTGGACGACCATCGCCGCCATGGAGGCCTGGAACCTGACCCGCCGCAAGTACGGCAAGGGCATCCCGGTGGGGTATGCCTTCCGCCGCATCTGGGAGGGCGGTCACGGCACCCGCAGCCAGCATTACGCCGGCGTGGCCTTTGATGTGGGCCAGAGCCTGACCCAGAGCCAGCGCACAGCCATCTATAGGGCCGCCCGGTCCACCGGAGCATGGGGCTATGTGGAGCCCCTGAGCCAGACCCCCACCTGGGTGCACTTTGACCGCCGCTACGGCACCCCGGCCTGCAGCGGCACCACAGCGGGCTACCCCACCCTGCGGCGTGGGAGCCGGGGCTGCTATGTGATGATCCTGCAGGACGCGCTTTCCACACTGGGGTACCAGACCGGCAGCCGCATCGACGGCCTGTTCGGCACCCGCACCGAGGAAGCCCTGAGAGGCTACCAGCGCCGCACCAGCCTGACGGTGGACGGCGTGTGTGGCTGCAACAGCTGGAAAAAGATCACGACAGCAGTGCTCGGCATCGGCAGAACAAAAACGACGATTGACTAAAAACAACCCTCTCCGTCATTGCGAAGTAATGACGGAGAGGGTTGTTTCTGTTATCTTCTATGGATCTTTCGGTTCGGTCTGCGCCCGTTCCACAGGTTGATGAACACCCACAGGCCGTAGACCGCCAAAGTGAGCAGGGAGAGGACGATGACCACCTTGAGATACAGGCTGTGGAAGAAGGCTTGCACCTTGGAGACCGTGAAAAGCAATGCGTTCTGGTGGACATCCTGCCCGGCAATGAGGTTCACCACGCCGATGGTCTCGCCTGCCAGCTTGAGCTCCACAGTGCCCACCACGTCGCCCTGCTGGATGGGGGCCGTGGCGTAATCGGGCAGGTGGAAATATTTCTGCGTCACCGAGCCATCCCCCGTGGAGGGCAGCAGGGTCATCATGCTGTCGGCGGGGTAGAGCTGCAGGGTGTCGGTATCGGAGGAGTATTTGACCGGGATCTCCGCCAGCGCCTGGTCGGTGTCCAGCGCGGCCTGGATGGAAAAGCTCTCGAACACCCAGTCGATGAGCTTGGTGGTCTCGCACAGCGCCGGGCGGCGGTTGGAATAGCCGTAATCATCGCAGGTGTCGGGGCTTTGCATGATGCAGAAGATGTAGGTGGCCCCGTCCTTGTTGGCCCACGAGACATAGCTCTGATCGCCGCTGTCGTTCTTGTAGGCCATCACGTCGCACATGCCGCCCTGCATGGCGCTGCGGTAGAACCTGCCGCCGCTGGTCTTGTTCAGGGCCACGTTCTGGCTCAGCAGCACAAAGCTCTTGGCGTGCTTTTCCTTGGCCGGCATCGTGAAGGTGGGGGCGGCGGAGATCTCCTTGAAGGCATCAAAACTCATCAGGTAGCGCAGGATCAGGTACATATCCACGGCGGTGGTGGTGTTGCCGCTGTCCAGCCCGCAGGCATCAGTCCAGGTGCTGTTGGTGGTGCCGATGCGCTGGGAGAGGGTGTTCATCTGGCTCACCCAGCCCGCCAGGTCGCCGCCCGAGAGCTCGTAGGCCAGACCCATGGCGGCCTCATTGGCGTTGCGCGTCACCATGGCGTAAAGGGCTTCCCGGTAGGTAAAGGTCTCGCCCGAGCGCATGTCGGCATTGTCGGTGCTGTGGACATAGTCCGAGATGGCAAAGGGCATCGTGAACGTGCTGTCCAGCTGGTCGGCATAGTTGGTCAGCACCAGCGCAATGGTCATATACTTCGTCAGGCCCCCGGCGGACACCTGTTTCTCGCTGTCTTTTTCATAGACGATGATGTTGGTGTCGGTGTTCACGATATAGGCGCTCTGGGCCTTGACATCGTAGACCGTGCTGGGGTCAAACATGGCTCCGGCTGTCACGGCAAGGCAGCTGAACAGGACGGCAAGGGACAAAAGCAGTGCAAAAATACGTTTCATGTGGACAATTCCTTCAAAAAGCGATAATATATAAAATACGGGCGCTGCGCCCGGAAATGACAAAGAATGGCGAACAAAGATTCGCTCCTTTAATAATAACAGGTTTGCCGCGCAGAGACAAGGGTTTTGCCACGGTTTCACAAAGCGGCAGGAGGGGACTATGGTATATCTGACAGGCGACACCCACGGCGAGCTTGACCGCTTCAAGCACGGCAGGCTCCGCTGGCTGGGCAAACGGGACATTGTGGTGGTGCTGGGCGATTTCGGCTTTGTGTGGGATGGCAGCAAGGAGGAACAGAAAAAGCTCGACTGGCTGCGCAAGCGCCCCTATACCCTGCTTTTCCTTGATGGTGCCCACGAGAATTACGACCTGCTGGCCCAGTACCCCGTCGAGGAGCGGTTTGGCGGCAGGGTCCAGGCTTTGGGCGGCAATGTGTACCATGTCTGCCGTGGCAGTGTGCTGGAGCTGGAGGGAAAGAAATACCTCTGCTTCGGCGGCACCGAGAGCCCCGACAAGGAAGAGCGGGAGGCTGGATACAACTGGTGGCCGCAGGAGATGCCCAGCGATGAGGAATACGCCGCCTGTGAGGCCAATCTCGAAGCAAACGGCTGGCAGGTAGATTATGTGCTGACCCACGATGCCCCAAGCAGATTCCTTGATTTTACTTCCCTCGCTGTGGGCGAATCCAACCGCCTGCACCTGTTTCTTGATAAGATCCTGCTGAAGCTGACCTACGAAAAGTGGTTCTTTGGCTGCTACCACAAGGATGTGGCCCTTTCCACCAAGAGCCGGTGCGTCTTTTGTGATGTCATCCCCATGGGCGAACGCCACGCGAAGCGGTAAAAAGAGAAGGTGCCCATGACTTTCAGGCCGGTGGTGTACATCATAAAAAGACGAAGAAGATCGTGAACACTCTATTGGGTTCACCAATAAACAGCAGGAAGCCCCCTTGACAGTGTAATCGTCAGGGGGCTTTCTGCCTGCCAGGGGTTAGTTCTTGAGTGCCTGCGCCTTGCGCCAGATCTGGATCACTTCCCAGTAACTTACAGAAGCATCTGCAGTTTTATTGGAAGGAAGCAGCTGGTTCTCAGAGGCCCAGGTGAGAGCCTTCTGTGCACTGGTGGCATCGTTGTCCAACGCAGCAGCGGGAGCAGGTTTGCCGGCATCATCCCACACCAGTTCGGCAAGTTCGGTGGCATTGGCGGGGATCGCTGCGCCATCGGGGAGAATACGCTTCAGATAAAGCTCCGTACCGATTCGGCAACCCTGCCATGTCAGCACGGCGGCAGCACCAATGACCATAACGGTGCCCAGAATGCCAGAACCACCATCTTCGATGGAAGCATCTTTTGTCATGGCTTCCATTGTTACACCCTTTTCACCTGCGGGCATTTGAAAGCGCAATGGATTTTGTTTGACATCGGTCGAATCATCCAAACCGCTGACCAACCATTGATCGAACGCAATGGCATCGCTCTGGCTGATGTAGGTGACAGTTACATTGGCGTTTTCAGGCACCTTTGCAACCAGATCACCAATCTCGTTTCTCTCAGCATGGATCTCTTCGCCATCATGCTCAATAAAAACGTCAGCATTCTTAATGGTCAGGAGATAGAGGTCTGCAGTGGGAACAATGGGAGCAGCTTTTTGGCGAATTTCAAACGTGCCTCCGTCCACGATGGCAGAGAGCAGATTAGGACTATTGGAATGGATCTTTACCTTTACGGTATACCTGCCTGCTTTTGTGGGGGCAACGACTTCTTCTCCCATATCGTTGAGATAGACAAGCTCAAGTTTGATCTCGTCAGATTGTAAAAGAGCATTCAGCCTGCTGTCCGCCCGGACAGTCACTGTGGCTGTATGATCCTTGCCCTCCTCTTCCACAGCATCTGCTGGAAGGGTGACAGTGAGTTCGTTCTGGAAAGTATCATTGGTGATGGTAACGGGGTGGATCGTAATCTTTTCCGGAATGTCGATTCGGACGGTATCACCCTGAATGATTCGCAGGGTGTATGTTCCGGCATCTTTTGGAAGCTCATTGAATTCTTCTTCGTTTGAGGTGCCTGCGTTCCTGACATATCTTACAATGTAATCTGTGATGCGTGTATCCTTGGGCTCGATCCTGATATCGATATTGTCCCCATAGGAATAGTCCGCTAGACCGCTGATGGTGAAATCACCGGTGTCATAATTTGTGTGTTCGACAGTGGTCAGAGTTACGGCTGTATCATCCTGACCTGCAACAAAAGTATAGGTGGTATTGTCTGCACTCACAGTGCCGCTGCCCCCTGCCCAGGTATAACGATCTCTGTAGTGGGGATCGCTGACGGTCAATTCCACTGTTCTACCAATCGTGACAATGAATTTGCCATCGTTGATGGGAACGCTGCTGCCATCGATCTTGGCAGTAACGGTACGGATGTCGCTGGTTACTGTAACATCAATAGAACCAGGTGCTACAGGGACATTTTGTAGGCCAGAATCCGTGGAAATAGCGTTCCATTGAGAACGAGAGCCTGAATACTCTATGTTATTCAATGCTGTGCAATTGGAAAATGCATACTCGGAAATTTTGGTTACACTGCTGGGAATCGCGATCCGTTCGAGCTGCTCGCAGCCAGCAAAAGTATAATCCATGATCTGTGTGATACCCTCTGGAATATCGATGCTCTCTAAGCCTATACAGTTTTCAAAAACTGAGTCTGGAAGTTTCGTTATCCTGCATGAAAATTCAATGTCTTGTAGCTTTTGACAATTCATAAAGGCACCGGTTCCAATAGAAACCACGGAGTCTGGCATCTTTACAGAGGCCAGATACGAACAACAGTCAAAAGCATGAGTTTCAATTCTTGCCACACCATTGGGTATTTTGAAAGCAGGATCCGCTCTTCGAGAAGGATAACGAATTAAGGCGTAATCGCCATTTGCTGATTTTTCGTACAACACATTGTCTATTGCCGGATAGCTTTCGCTGTCTGATGTGATCGTTGAGAGAGCGAAACATTCGGAAAATGCATTGGTTCCGATCTGTGCCACATTGGCAGGAATATGAATTTGAGTCAATGCGGTTCCGGTAAAAGCCCGCTCTTCAATGGAGGTTACGCTGTCTGGAAGAGTAACGGTGTGCAAGCTGTAACAATAACTGAATATGCCGTCTGCAACGGATGTTACACCCTCTGGAATGGTGACAGTATCTAATTTTTCGCATTGATGAAAAGCGTCTGAACCGATCTCTGTTACAGAATCAAGAATGGGAATATCTGTCAATTCACTGCAAAACATAAAGGCCTGGCGGCCAATCTTTTTCACGCAGGATGGTTTATCGTCCTGAATGGTAACGCTTTTCAGTGAGGTGCAATTATAAAAAGCATTGCTGCCAATTTCTGTTACAGTGTCGGGGATCTGAACAGTTGTCAGGACGTACTTGTAATTGCAGAATACCCGGTCTCCGATTTTTGATACAGGATATATGTAAGCACCATGTGTTACCTGAGCAGGGATCGTGATCCTATGTTCATTGCCCGTATATTTGGTTATTGTTGCAGTATTGTCAGCATTGAGGATAAACTGATAAGAACCATCTGTATATGCCATAGGGGAATCGCTTGCAAAAACAGTGACAGTGCCCACAGGGAAAAAGGTCAGCAGCATACTGAATGTCAGAAATAAGCTGAGTAGACGCTTTTTCATAAGAAAATCCTCCTTTGCATTTCGTAAAAGACTTGTCCGATGTGCGTCATAATGCGAATGAATATGACGCTTTACACAAAATATTTTACAGTAGATGAAAATATAAAGTCAATATAATGGGACATGCTTTGTGAGAGAACACAAAAACTGAGAATTTTTTTATACGGAAGATACAAAAAGAACCGAGTCCTGTGATATATATGGGCGGAAGGCTCAGCATACAATAAAAAAATGAGATAGGCACCCCCTTTCGGGGAAGTCTATCTCATCTTTTTATTGGCACTGTTTTGCAACAGCCCCTTCTCATTCTCTTTTACATTTTTTCGGGGACGTTGATCTTGAACATAGTCAGCACATTGAAGATAACGTTCTTCACACCGATGCACAGGGCCAGGCGGGCCTGCTGCACGGCGGGATCTGCACCCTGGATGCGGCAGTTGCCGTAGAAGCGGTGGAAGGCGCTTGCCAGATCAATGACAAAGCGGTTGATGCGGCTGGGGTCGTACTTCTCGGCAGCCATAACGATCTCCTGCGGGAAGGCGGCCAGCATCCGGATCAGGTCCATCTCGCTGGGGTCGGTCAGCAGGGTGGCATCTACCTGCTCGGCACCGGCAAAGGCCACGCCCTCGCTCTCCATCTTCTTGAGGATAGAGCAGATGCGGGCGTGTGCGTACTGGACATAGTACACGGGGTTGTCGTTGTCGGTCTTGACGGCCTGGTCCAGGTCAAAGTCGATGCCGCTGCCTGCGTCGTGCATGTTGAACAGGAAGCGTGCGCTGTCGATGGGCACTTCCTCCAGCAGGTCGGTCAGGGTGATGGCGTTGCCGGTGCGCTTGGACATCCGGACAGGCTGACCGTCACGCATCAGGTTGACCATCTGCATCAGCACAACATCCAGATCGTTGCCGTTCAGGCCGATGGCATCCATGGCACCCTTCATGCGGGCAACGTGGCCGTGGTGGTCGGCACCCCAGACATCAATGGCCTTGGCAAAGCCGCGGGTGGCCAGCTTGTTGTAGTGGTAGGCAATGTCGGCGGCGAAGTAGGTGGGGATGCCGTTTGCACGGACGAGGACTTCGTCCTTGGCTTCCTCCTCGGTGCCGTCCTCGGTCTTTTTCTTGTTCACGGTGCCGTACTTGGCAGCATACTGGGCGCTGCGGTACATGATGGCACCATCCTCGGCCTTGTAGCAGGCTCCCAGCTCCAGCAGTTTGTTCACAACATCCAGGACAGCGCCGGATTCGTGCAGGGTGCTCTCGTGGAACCAGACATCGTAATCGATGCGGTACTTGCCCAGGTCGCGCTTGAGGGCCGCAATGTTCTTGGGCAGGGCGTAATCCACCAGAGCGTTCTTCAGGGTCTCAAAGGCTTCGCTGGCAAAAAGGGCCTCTTCGTTCAGCCCGGAGCAGGCTGCAACGTACTTGTCGTCGTTGATCTCGGCAAACTCACCGGCCAGCACCTTGATGTCGCCGCCCTGATAGCACTCAGCGGGCAGGGGATAGGCTTCCTCGCCGCAGAACTGCTGCAGGTAGCGGACGGCCAGGCTCTTGCCGAACTTCTGGATCTGGTTGCCTGCATCGTTGATGTAGAACTCACGGGTCACATCATAGCCGGACCAGTCCAGCACAGCGGCCAGGCAGTCGCCCAGAGCGCCGCCGCGGGCGTTGCCCATGTGCATGGGGCCGGTGGGGTTGGCAGAAACGAACTCCACATTGTACTTGGCACCCTTGCCGTGGTCGGTGCGGCCGTACTCCTTGTTGGAGCAGGCACCCAGCACCACGCTGGCCCAGAAGGAGGGGGCGAGGAACAGGTTGATGAAGCCGGGGCCGGCCACTTCCACCTTGGCAAACACGCTGTGCTCGATGGAAGGCAGATGGGCCAGAAGGGCATCGGCGATCATCTTGGGGGCCTTGCGCCAGGTGCGGGCACCGGCCATGGCCAGATTGGAAGCGATGTCACCGTTCTTGGTGTCGGCAGGGATCTCCACGATAAAAGCGGGCAGCTCGGCCTCGGCCAGAGTGCCGTCGGCCATGGCGGCCTTGGCAGCCTCAGTCAGCAGAGCGCGGGCCTCAGCCAGTGCCGCTGCCCGGGGGTTGTAGTTCTGATAGGTCTTTTCAAAGTCTGTCATAATTTTTATCCTTTCACGGGCTCACCCTCTCAGGCCGCTTCGCGTCCAGCTCTCCCAAAGGGCGAGCTTTTGACAAAACCACAAACTCTATAATTTCTGTCAAGACCTCCCACTTTGGGGGAGGTGGCATCGCGCAAGCGATGACGGAGAGGGTGAGGATGTTCAGTTGATGTGCTCGACCTGGATCTCAAGCGTTGTCCGATTGATGAGCGCTGTGGGGTCATCGGCATCCAGCAGATAGCTGAACTTCGCCGTGCCGCCCGCAGGCTCCGAGAGGTCGCACGCGATGCCGTCGCCGGTCACGCCCAGCGTAATGGGGCCGACCTCGGTCTCGTAGTAGCAGATGTTCCGGTAATCCCGCTGGATGACCAGCTGGGTGTTGACCTTGCCAAAGCGGAGCAGGGCCACCCGGCTGCCGTCCTCGGCAATCTTGATGGTGGTGGTGCAGCCTGCAAAGCCGATGGTCTCCGTCTCCTTATAGCTAATATAATAGGAACCGGCTTTTTTCAGGAAGCTGCCGTAGGTCATCAGTTCGATCTTGTCTGTCTCCTCCGCAGGGAGGGGCTCCGTGTGCTCGAACTGCTCCGAGACGCTCCGGATCAGGATGCGGTAATCTTCGTTGTGTGCAGTGCTCACAGTTTTGTGTTCCTTCACTTTAATATTTGTCAATGGCGATCTGCTCCACCTCGCCGCCCTTGTACTCGCCCAGGAACAGGTCGGCTGTCTGCACGAACCCGTCCGGCGCGTCACTGACATAGAAATGGGCCTGCCCGGCGGGGTGGTCGGCCTTGAGCCCCCGCTCGCTCAGGATGCGCTCCAGATGGTGGGCGGCAGTCTTGGCCGGGTCCACCAGCACCACGTTCCGGCCCATGAACTCACCGATCATGGTCTTGATCAGGGGATAGTGGGTGCAGCCCAGGATCAGGGTGTCCACCCCGGCATCCCGGATCTCCGTCAGGTACTGGGCAATGACCAGCTTGGTGATCTCCTGCTTGTCCGGGGCGCTGTGATCCACATAGCCCGCTTCCACCAGCGGCACAAAGAGCGGGCAGGGACGGGCGGTGATCTCTACACCGGGTACCAGCCTGCGCAGGAGCGCTTCATAGCTGCGGGAGCGGATGGTGGCCGCAGTGCCGATGACACCGATGCGCCGGTTCCGGGTGGAAAAGGCAGCCTCCCGGGCGGCGGCATCCACCACGCCCAGATAGGGCACCGGGAGCTTTTCGGCCTCAGCGGCGGGGTAGGTGCTGGATACCGTGCCGCAGGCCGCCATGATGCACTTGACATCCTTGGAGAGCAGGAACGCGATGTCCTGCCGGGCATATTGCAGGATGGTCTCCGGGCTGCGGCTGCCGTAGGGCACCCGGCCGGTGTCGCCAAAGTAGACGATGTTTTCGTGGGGCAGCCGCCTGCGCAGCTCCCGCACGCCGGTCAGGCCGCCCAGGCCGCTGTCAAATACGCCGATGGGGCGGTTATCCATGCTGCTTTTCCGTCCTTTCCAGCGCAAGTTCGATCAGGTGATCGATCAGGGCGGGCACGGGGGTGCCCTCGTGCTCCATGAGCTTGGGGTACATGCTGATGGGGGTGAAGCCGGGGAAGGTGTTGATCTCGTTGATCATCACCCGGTTGGTACCGTGCTCCACAAAGAAATCGCAGCGGGCCAGACCCTCGCAGTTCAGGGCGGTGTAAGCCATGGCGGCGTAGGTCTTGACCTCGTCCAGCTTTTCCTCGCTGAGTCTGGCAGGGATGACTACCTGGCTTACGCCGTTCTTGTACTTGTCGTCGTAGGTGTAAAACTCGGCACCGGCCAGGATCTCACCCGGGCGGGTGGCCACGGCAGGGTCAGAGCCGATGACGGCACACTCGACCTCGTGGCCGTCCACAAAGGCCTCGAACACCACCTTGTGGTCGTTTTCAAGGGCCAGTGCAATGGCCTGCTTGAGCTCATCCCGGTCGTGGGCCTTGGTGATGCCCACGCTGGAACCGGCGTTGGCAGGCTTGACGAAGATGGGCCAGCCCAGCTTGGCAATGGCACCGTCACACACGCCGTCCAGGTCGCTCTCAATCTCCCAGCGGCAGGCACTCAGCCACTTGGTGTGGGGGATGCCGGCTGCATCAAACAGAGCGTTGGCCACGGCCTTGTCCATGCAGACAGCGCTTGCCAGCACGCCGCAGCCCACATAGGGGATGCCGGCCAGCTCCAGCAGGCCCTGCACGGTGCCGTCCTCGCCCCACAGGCCGTGGAGCGCGGGGATGACCACATCCACGTGCAGCTTTTCCACCTGACCGGACGGGGTGAACAGGATCATGCCGTGGTCGGCGCGGTCGGGGCTGATGACGCAGGGCATGTTGCCGGGCAGCTCTTCCCAGCTGCCGTCGGCCATCTGGGCGCTGGTGGCCTCGGTGCACAGCCAGCGGCCCTCCCGGGTGATGCCCACGGTCAGCACCTCGTAGCGGGCGCGGTCCAGGTTATCCACAAAGGTACCGGCGGACACGCGGCTGACCTCGTGCTCGCTGGACATGCCGCCAAACAGCACGACGACACAGAGTTTATCTTCAGATTGCATCATGATCTCTCCTGATCTTATGGCCGGAAGGGGCGCTTTGCCCGGGGCCGGATTTTCTATAAGCAGTTATAGACACTTTATTATACTATATCTATGCGGCGGATTCAAGGCGTAGGCCAAAACAGGCAGGAGAGAAAAAATTCAAAAAAGTCTCAAAAACGCAAAAAATCCGCTTGACGAATGGCAAAACGCGTGATACAATGATATCACCTCTTTTGCGGGGTTATTAAGTGCGCCCTGTTTTTAGGGCGTGCACCGCAAGCCGAGGGAGGTTCAAAACAACCGTTATAATGGAGGTGTCAACAAATGACCGTTAAAATCACTCTGGCCTGCACCGAGTGCAAGCAGCGCAACTACAACACCACGAAGAACAAGAAGAACAACCCCGATCGTCTTGAGATGAAGAAGTACTGCCGTTTCTGCAAGAAGCACACGGTTCACCGCGAGACGAAGTAAGAAAGGCGGACGCATCATGGCAGACAAAACCGAGAAAAAGCCGGGCTTTGTAGCCAGAATGAAGGGCTTTGGCGCAAACATCGCCAAGTTCTTCCGCGACACGAAGAGCGAACTGAAGAAGGTCGTGTGGCCGTCTAAGGCGGACGTTAAGACCAACACCATCGTCGTGCTCGTGACCGTGGCGATCGCAGCCGTTGTGATGATCGCGCTGGATGCCATTTTCGGCGGCATCCTGGGCCTGATCATCGGCGCATGATTCATCTTGAAACGGAGGCTTAACCAAAATGGAAGAACAGACCAATGAGGCCCTTTGGTATGTAGTCCACACCTATTCCGGTTACGAGAATAAGGTTGCGAACGACCTACAGACCATGGTGGAAAACCGCCATCTGCAGGACCTGATCTGTGATATCAAGGTTCCTACCGAGATGGTGCCTGAGATCAAGGACGGCAAGGAGCGTATGGTGGAGCATAAACTGTTCCCCGGCTACGTTCTGGTCAAGATGGTCATGAACGACGATACCTGGTATGTGGTGCGCAACACGCGCGGCTGCACCGGTTTCGTCGGTCCCGCATCCAAGCCCGTTCCCCTCTCTGCTGAGGAAGTGGAGAAGATGGGCGTTGAAAAGGCGGCTCCGCTGACCGTCGATTTCAATGTCGGCGATACCGTGCAGATCACCGCCGGCCCGCTGGAAGGCTTTATGGGCCTTGTGGAGGGCATCGATACCGAGAGCTTCAAAGTCAAGCTCAAGGTCAACATGTTTGGCCGCGAGACACCCGCAGAAGTGGATATCGCGCAGGTCGAGCTGCCGTAACCAACCGGCATCCGTTTACCAAGGTAAGACCGCAGTGCGGTTCTTATAGAGCGTGTGCATCGTGTACGCGCTCGTGGGAGGCGTGGGGAGACCACGCCGCAACTCACCACAGATTTTTGGAGGTGCATTTACTATGGCACAGAAAGTTACTGGCTACATTAAGCTGCAGATCGAGGCCGGCAAGGCGACTCCGGCTCCCCCTGTTGGCCCTGCTCTGGGTCAGAAGGGCGTTAACATCATGGCCTTCACCAAGGAGTTCAACGAGCGTACCAAGAACCAGATGGGTTATGTTATCCCCGTCGTCATCACCGTTTACGCTGACCGCTCCTTCAGCTTCATTACCAAGACTCCTCCGGCTGCCGTTCTGATCAAGAAGGCTGCTGGCATCAACACCGCTTCCGGCAAGCCCAACAAGGAAAAGGTTGCTACTCTGACCGCCGCTCAGGTGGAAGAGATCGCCAAGACCAAGATGCCCGATCTGAACGCTGCTTCTCTGGAAGCTGCATGCAGCATGGTCCGTGGCACCTGCCGCTCCATGGGCGTTACCGTCGAGGGCTGAGACACAAACAGTGGGAGGGCATAACACTGCCCGCATGACCACATAGGAGGATATACAATGAAACATGGCAAGCACTATGTCGATGCTGCTAAGCAGGTCGATTTTTCTAAGCTGTATGATATGAACGAGGCTCTGGAGCTGGCTTGCAAGACCGCTTCCGCCAAGTTCGACGAGACCGTTGAGCTGCACGTCCGCCTGGGCGTTGACGGCCGCCACGCTGACCAGCAGGTCCGCGGCGCTGTTGTTCTGCCCAACGGCACCGGCAAGACTGTCCGCGTCTGCGCCATTGCTAAGGGCGCTGCTGCCGCTGCTGCTGAGGCAGCCGGCGCTGACATCGTGGGTGATGACGAGCTGATCGCACGCATCGCCGGCGGTTTCATGGACTTCGACGTTGTTGTCACCACCCCCGACATGATGGGCCGCGTTGGCCGTCTTGGTAAGGTTCTGGGCCCCCGCGGCCTGATGCCCAACCCCAAGGCCGGTACCGTTGCTCCCGACCTGGGCAAGGCTGTTACCGAGGCTAAGGCTGGTAAGATCGAGTACCGTCTGGACAAGCAGAACATCATCCACGTTCCCGTGGGCAAGGCATCCTTTGGCGCTGAGAAGCTGTACACCAACCTGGATACCGTGATGAGCGCTATTGCAAAGGCAAAGCCCGCTGCTGCAAAGGGTACCTACTTCAAGAGCGCTACCATCGCCACCACCATGGGCCCTGGCATCCGTCTGAACACCCTGAAGTACGGTGTCTAATTTTGAGGGTTGAACCTCTCAGTCGCCTTTGGCGACAGCTCCCCTACCAGGGGAGCCAAGACTTGCCTCTCCTATTAGGAGAGGTGGCACAGCGCAAGCTGTGACGGAGAGGTTTTGCAAAAACTTTCAAAAAAGCGCTTGACAACACCGCACGTTTGCGGTAGAATAATGATGCTGTTTTTGAGACAGCAGGTGCTGGAGTCCAGCGTAAGGTGCAAACCGCCTGCCGAGAAACGTGCGTAAAGTTGTTTTATGCCTCTTTCTCGACACAGTGCGGGAAAGAGGCTTTCTTCGTTGCTCCGGCTTTCGATACAAGTTTTTGAAATGAGGTGAAACCGAATGCCCAGTGCAAAGATTCTTTCTGAAAAGCAGGCTTATGTCGCTGATCTGAAGGCAAAGTTTGAGAGTGCGGTTTCCGGCTGCGTCGTCGCTTACGGCGGTATCAACGTCGAGAACGACACCAAGCTCCGTAAGGAGCTGCGTGAGGCAGGCGTTGATTACATGGTCGTGAAGAACACCATGCTGCGTCTGGCTGTCAAGGGTACCTCCCTGGAGGGCCTGGCTGAGAACTTCAAGGGTGACACTGCTGTTGCCTTTGCTCACGAAGAAGACCCCATGTCCGCTGCCCGCATCCTGTGCAAGTACCAGGATGGCGATAAGTCCAAGAAGTTCGTCGTGAAGGCTGGCTTCATGGAAGGCAAGGTCATGGACGCTGCCGAGACCAACGCCATCGCAAAGCTGCCCAACCGCGAGGGTATGCTGTCCATGTTCGCAGGTGCTCTTACCAGCACTCTGTCCGGTCTGGCTGTTGCTATGCAGGCCTACGCCGACAAGCAGGAGGAGCCCGCTGCCTAATGGCTGCGTGACCGCTGCTTAACACAAAACTGAAACAAACAAAAACCATTGATATTGGAGGGTTATTACCATGGCTTCTGAGAAGATTACTGCCATCATCGAGTCCGTCAAGGGCCTGACCGTTCTGGAGCTGAAAGAGCTGATCGACGCTTACTGCGAGGAGTTCGGCGTTTCTGCTGTTGCTGCTGCTGCTCCCGCTGCTGCTGGCGCTGCTGCTGCCGCTGAGGAAGAGAAGACCGAGTTCGACGTTATCCTGGCTGAGGCTGGCGCTACCAAGATGCAGGTCATCAAGCTGGTCAAGGAGATCACCGGTCTGGGCCTGAAGGAAGCAAAGGCTATCGTTGACGGCGCTCCCAAGGCTGTCAAGGAGAAGGCTTCCAAGGCTGAGGCTGAGGACATCAAGAAGAAGCTGGAAGAGGCTGGCGCTAAGGTCGAGATCAAGTAATTTGATCCCTTCTGAACGTTCTTTCTTGAATTCTTATTCTTGAAACAAAAGGCACTCTCGCTGAAAGGCGAGGGTGCCTTTTTGGTTGTGCGCCCGCAGCAGGGCAAAAAGCTCCCGGAGCAGTGGCACTGAATGCCGCACCGCTCCGGGAGCTTTGGTTTTGCTTCGTTTATTCGTAGTCGATGGGCAGGGTGGGCAGACCGTTCAGATCAAGGCCTGCCGTGTGGCCCGCCATGTACTGGTAGTAGCCCTGCGCCGCGATCATTGCGCCGTTGTCGCCGCAGAATTTCAGCTCAGGCAGATAGACCTTGGCCCCCAATTTCTGGGCACCATCGTTCACCAGCTGACGCAGGCGGCCATTGGCAGCCACGCCGCCCGCCAGACAGACCTGCTTTGCCCCGGTGTCGGCAGCAGCCAGCAGCAGCTTTTCGGCCAGAATGCCCGCAATGCGCTCCTGAAAGCTTGCTGCCAGATCAGGCACGTTGATCTCCTCGTTCTTCATCTGGGCCTTGTTCACCTCGTTCAGCACGGCGGTTTTCAGGCCGGAGAAGCTGACGTTGTACTTGCCGTCCACATGGGGCACCGGCAGGCGGTAGGCCTTGGGATCGCCTGTTTTGGCAGCATTTGCCACGCTGGGGCCGCCGGGATAGGGCAGACCCAGGGTGCGGGCGACCTTGTCAAAGGCTTCACCGGCGGCATCGTCCACGGTGTGGCCCAGAATGTGGTAGTGGGTGTAGTCCTGCACCTCCACGATATGGCTGTGGCCGCCGGATGCCACCAGACAGAGGAAGGGCGGCTTGAGCTCCGGATGGGTCAGGTAAAGGGCCGCAATGTGGCCCCGCAGGTGATGCACCGGAACCAGCGGCTTGTTGGCAGAATAGGCCAGTCCCTTGGCAAAGTTCACGCCCACCAGCACTGCGCCGATCAGGCCCGGCGCAAAGGTGACAGCCACCGCGTCCACATCGTCCATGGTCTTGCCTGCGTCCAGCAGAGCCTTTTTGACCGTAGCGCTGATGAACTCGCAGTGGCGGCGGCTGGCGATCTCAGGGACCACGCCGCCATAAAGAGCCTGCTCCTTGACGCTGGTGGAGATGACGTTGCTCAGCAGGCGGCGGCCATCCTCCACAAGGGATGCGGCGGTCTCGTCGCAGGTGGATTCGATTCCTAATACGATCATAGTTCAGTGGGCCTCCAGCCAGTTTTTGCCAGTATGCACATCGGTGCTCAGGGGCACCGCGTAGTGCACGCAGCCTTCCATTTCCTCCCGCAGGATCTGCGCGGCCTTTTCGGCCTCTGCTTCCGGGGCTTCCACGATCAGCTCATCGTGGACCGTCAGGATCAGGCGGCTTTCCATTTTCTCGTTCCGCAGCCGCCGCCAGACACGCACCATGGCCAGCTTGATAACATCAGCGGCCGTGCCCTGAATGGGGGTGTTGCGGGCCATCCGTTCGCCGCTGGCCCGGATGTTGTGGTTGTTGCTGTTCAGCTCCGGCAGGGCGCGGCGGCGGCCGAACAGGGTGGAAACGTAGCCGCACTGGCGGGCATCCGCAATGGTCTTTTCCATATAACCGTCGATATTGGGGAAGGTGGCCAGATAGGTCTGCAGGAAGGCCTCTGCCTCCTTGACGCTCACGCCGATGTCCTTGGAAAGGCTGTAAGCGCCCTTGCCGTACATGATGCCAAAGTTGATGGCCTTGGCGCTGGAGCGCAGGCGGGGCGTGACATCCTCAGGCCGGATGTTGTAGATCTTGGCTGCGGTGCTGCGGTGGATGTCGGCACCGGAGAGGAACGCCTCCTGCATGTGTGCATCGCCGGTGACATGGGCCAGGATGCGCAGTTCGATCTGGCTGTAATCGGCATCCACCAGCACGCAGCCGGGCTTTGCCACAAAGTAGGCGCGGAGCTTGCTGCCCATCTCGGTGCGGATGGGGATGTTCTGCAGGTTGGGGTTGTCGGAGGAGAGCCGCCCGGTGCGGGCCTCGGTCTGATTGAAACGGGTGTGGATGCGGCCATCCTCGCCAATGACCTTAAGCAGACCCTCCACATAGGTGGAGTTCAGCTTCTGGCAGGCACGGTACTGGAGAATGTCCTCCACCAGCGGGATGTCCCGCAGCTTTTCCAGTGTCTCGGCATCGGTGGACCAGCCGTTCTTCGTCTTTTTGCCGTGGGGCAGACCCATGGTATCAAAGAGCAGGGTGCCCAGCTGTTTGGGGCTGTTGGGGTTGAAATCGGAGGTGCCTGCCTCCATCTCGATGCGGGTCAGCACCTGGTCCAGCTCCTGCCGCAGCTGCACACCGAAGGCTTCGATGCCCTCACGGTCTACAAGGATGCCAGTGCGGGTCATATCGGCCAGCACCTGTGCCAGCGGGAATTCAATGTTGTTGTAGAGCTCGTCCTCTCCATTTTCAGTGATCTCCGCCTTCATTCTGGCGAACAGGTCTGCCAGGAAACCGGCATCGGGGTACTCCTCACAGGAGAACGCTGACCTTGCATGGTAGCTGGTGGCAAGGGTGGTGAGCAGATAGTGGGAAGCGGAAGCGTCCAGCAGGTAGGCGGCCAGCTTGCCGTCCCAGACGATGCTGCTGCCCCAGCTGCCTGCGGCCATGGCTCTGGCGTAGAGGGGAGCGGAATCGAATACATCCAGCGTCACCTTGGGGTCGTCCAGCAGGGAGACCAGTTCCTCCTCGGAGAGGGGATACACGGTGGTGTCCTGCACGGCGTACCAGGCCTCCGGCTGCACGACCGCGCTCTTTTTGCCCAGAACAGCAGGGCGCGCGGCCACCAGATAGTGGCCGGAGGGTTCTGCGGGCAGGGACGCAATGGCTGCGTCCACCTCCGGCAGGGTATCGGGGTCCTGTTCCGGAACGATGCCGTCCAGCCCGAACCGGGTGATGAGGGTCTGGATCTCCAGCTCCTGCATCAGACGGACAGCGGCGGGCTTGTTGCCCTCGGTCACCTTGTAGGCCCCTTCCGCTGTGTCGATGGGAGCATCGGTGCGGATGGTGCCCAGCGTGTGGCTGAGGTAGGCATCCTCCCGGCAGGCCAGCAGATTTTCCCGCTGCCGGGGCTTGATGATCGGGCTGTCCAGATGGTCGTACACGCTGTCCAGGGTGCCGAAGTTCTTGACCAGGGTCATGGCGGTCTTTTCGCCGATGCCCTTCACGCCCGGAATGTTGTCGGAGGTGTCGCCCATCAGGCTCTTCACCTCGATGAGCTGCTTGGGCTCAATGCCGTACTTTTCGTGGATGGCATCCAGATCCATGGTCTCCGTTTTGCTGCGGCCCATGGCGCTGGTGGCCAGCAGCACGGTGGTGGTCTCGCTCACCAGCTGCAGGCTGTCGCGGTCTCCCGTGGCCAGAAAGCAGTCGTCCCTGCGGGCCTCGCAGGCAGCGGCCAGCGTGCCCAGAATGTCGTCCGCCTCCCAGCCTTTTGCCGATACCTGGCGGTAGCCCAGGTCGGTGAGCAGTTCTTTCAGGATGGGCATCTGCTGGGCCAGCTCGTCCGGCATGGCGTGGCGGGTGCCCTTGTAGCCGTCGTACATTTCGTGGCGGAAGGTGGGGTGCTTCAGATCGAAAGCAACGGCCACCTCGTCGGGCTCACACTCCCGGAGCAGGGAATTCATAATATTCAAAAAGCCGAAGATGGCATTGGTATAGCGGCCGTCCTTGGTGGTCAGCAGCTTGATGCCGTAAAAGGCACGGTTGGCAATGCTGTTGCCGTCAATGACTAGTAAACGCATAGTCAGTCTCCTCCATTGCATTATAACTCAATTTATAGTATAACACAAAATGGGGGCCAGCGGGGGATTTTTGCAGAAAAAACAAAAATGCCCTCCCATGTTGGGAAGGCAGGTGAAGGCGTTACTCCGAGATGGTGATGGCGCTCACCGGGCAGGCCTGTGCGGCTTCCACGGCGGTGGGTACGGTGTCGGGCGGCAGCTCGCCTGGCACGGCAACGGCCAGGATGCCTGTCATCTGGAACACCTCGGGGCAGATCCCGGTGCACTGGGTGCAGCCGATGCAGAGATCGGGGTCAACGAATGCTTTCATGGGAAGTTCCTCTCTTTCTGAAATGGCCCGCCCTTCGTTCAATCTCAGGGGCGGCTTGTGATAAAGCAAGTATGGACGGAAAGAAGATGAATTATCCCTAGGTTTTTTCCGGCAGATATGATACAATAGAGCACACAGGATCCAGGAGGAAAAACGATGAACATTCAGATCTTTGGCACCAGCAAGTGCTTTGATACCAAAAAGGCCCAGCGCTATTTCAAGGAGCGGGGCATCAAGTTCCAGATGATCGACCTGAAGGAAAAAGAGATGAGCCGGGGCGAGTTTGAGAACGTGGCCCGCGCGCTGGGCGGCTGGGAGCAGCTGGTGAACCCGGCGGCAAAGGATAAGCAGACGCTGGCCCTGCTGGATGCACTGGTGGATTGGCAGAAGGAGGACAAGCTGTTCGAGAATCAGCAGCTCTTCAAAACGCCCATCGTGCGCAACGGCAAAAAGGCCACCGTGGGCTACCAGCCCGAGATCTGGAAAACGTGGGAATAAATCGCGCTTTCACAAAAAATCCACGCCCCGGGTTTTGCACCGGCGGGCAGTTTGTGGTATACTGAAAGCTGGTATTTCCCCAAAAGATGACCTGATTTAGGAGACGATAACGATATGAAGACCTATATGACCCCGGAAGAACACGCCCGGCTCCACCGCCGCCGCGCCCGGCAGACCCTTGGCCTGCTGATCGCCGTGCTGGCGCTGGTGGGCATTGTAACGGTCGTGCGGGCCGGTGTGAAGGGTGTGGCCACCCTGTTTGACGACACCCAGCAGAAAGCGGAATATGAGGACCGGCTGGAAGGTCTGGTCCTGTTCGACCCGCTGCCCTTTGACGGCATCGAGAACATCGATGATCTGACCCTGCGCGAAGCCGCCGTCTGGGGCTGCGTGTACAGCATCCAGGAGACCCAGGGAAGCTTTGATAACTACAACACGGACCCCGACACCGAACAGCTGTTGCTGCCCTCGGTGGATGTGGATGCCTATCTGGCAAAGCTGGTGGGCCCCAGCTTCAAGCTGACCCACAAGAGCTTTGAGATGGACGACATGACTGTCGAGTTCGATGAGACGACCCAGTGCTATAAGATCCCCGTCACCGGCAGCGTGGGCACCTTCCGCGCTACCGTCACCAGACTGTTCAAGAAGGACGGCCTGCTCCACGTTACCGTGGGCTATATCCCCACCCAGAGCAGTGATGACAGCATCCTGAACACCTCGTCCGACACGCCCACAAAGTATATGGATTACCTGTTCAGCCGCCAGAGCGGCAGCTGGTACCTGACCGGCCTGACCGACAGCGAGACCAAGCCCGAATCTGCCGACAGTGCAGCCTCTGCCGCGGAGCCTGCCCCGCTGGCCGAGAGCGAGGTCAACGATGCCATCCTTGCCACCGCAGGCGATTCTGCCGCCGCCAGCGTGGCCGCCAGCGCCGTTGCTGACGAGGCTGCCCCGGTGGAAGAGGCGGCTGAGAGCACCCCGGCTGAGAGCACCGAGGCTTCCTCTGAGAGCCCGGCGGCATAAAGCGAAAACCGAAATCTGACAGAACACCCCTGCACGGAATGTGTGAAGCATTCCACGCAGGGGTGTTTTTGTTTCCTGATTATTTCAGATCGAACCTGACCACGACCAGCCGATACCACAGGTAGGGCACCATGTTCCAGATCATCCACAGCTCCATGAGGATATAGTTGGGCAGATCCTTCAGGCGGAAGGGGCGCTTGCCGAGCCGTCCTTCCTTGAGCAGGGCAAAGGCTTCGTGCATTCCCTTGTCCCAGGCTTCGCCAAAGCCCTGCTTGTGGAACTTGTAGCACTTGAGCAGATAGCCCAGCGCCAGCGGAAGAAAGTTCAGGATGAGCATAAGCAGCGGCTCGTTCTTGAGGGGGAGCAGGATGCTGTTCCGGCCGCTCTGCTGGCTCTTGAAGGCATTGTACTTCACAGCGCCGGTGCTGGCACCGCAGATGTGGTAGCATTTTGCGGTGGGGCAGAGGACACACTTGTAGCCTGCGTTGTTGGCGCGCCAGCTCAGGTCCACGTCCTCAAAGTAGGCGAAGAAGTTCTCGTCAAAGGTGCCGATCTCCTCCAGAATGCTCTTGCGGTAGAGCGCTGCGCCGCCGCAGGCCGAGAAGATGCGCTTCTGTTTGGTGTAGCGGCTGGCCCGGCGGCCGTCGCCGGTCTTGCAGGCAAAGCCCATCCAGGTGACGTAATCACCGGCATCGTCGGCCAGCTCCCGTTCAAAGTGGCGGAGCATCAGGCTCTGCACGGCAAAAATTTTGGGATCGGTCTCGGCGGTGCGGATGAGTTCGGCCAGCCAGTCGGGCTCGGCAAAGGCATCGTTGTTGAACATGACCACATACTCGCCCTTGGCCCGGGCAATGCCCTGATTCACGGCGTGGGAGAAGCCGGTGTTGGTGCCGTTTTCGATCAGGGTGAAGTTGGGGCGGCCGCAGTAGCTGCGGGCCTGCTCCAGACTTTCATCGGTGGAACCGTTGTCCACGATGATGAGCTCAAAATCCTGCTCTGTCTGGGCATAGACCGACTCGATGGAGTCCTTGAGCCAGCCTTTGCCGTTGATGTTGGGGATAACGATGGTTGCTTTCATATATAGATGCTCCTGAAAATTCAACTTCAGGGCAGATTATACCATAATTGCGTTGAAAAAGAAACCGGCAGTTGGGAAGAAAAGCGGAAAGCACAATGAAAAACTTTTCCGGACTTTTGTAGCAAATAACCAACCACTTCACTGCACGATTGTGCAATCTGCCCTTGAATTGTGACCAAAGCGTGTAAATATTGAGAAAATGGCTGCAAAACTGTTTACAAAAGAGTAACAAGATGATATACTTTACACCAGTGAATGAAACGCTCTTTTGTGAAGAAAGGATACTGACGTGGAAACAGCCAAGCACTTTGGAAGCAAACTTCGGAAAACTCTCATGGCCCTGCTTGCAACGATGGCCCTGATGGCCGTGCTGCTCCCCGGGGCACTGGCCGTGGACCTGAACGTTGATGTTGGGTTCTACTTCAAACAGAGCCGGGGCGGCACCTGCACCCTGGCCTCTGCCGCAATGATGCTTCGCCGCCGGGCCTATCTGGACGGGATGGACAGCTGGGTGGATGTGACTGAAAACGGCATCAAGAGCACGGCCTGGTCGGGCGGGCTCTCCCACAGCTTTACATACAACGATATGCATGTGGGTTATGCGACCCTGCCCTCGGGCAAGGCGGCCAAGACGGGAGCGCTGGTCTCCATTCTGGCAGAGCATCCGGAGGGCATCGTGCTGTACGACCGCACCAGACCCCATGCCGTGCTCCTGACGGACTACACCGACGGCGTGTTCTACTGTTCCGATCCTTCCAACGGGGTTGCCTCCGGCCGTGTGCCACTGTCTGCCGCCAGCATCTCCATTGGCGGCGCGTCCTGCTACTGGTACATCACCGAGGATGGCAATGACGATGGTCTGGAGCTTCTGGAAGAGGCTGTGCAGGCGGAGGAAGCCGCCGCGGAAACTGAGACTGCGGCAGAGACTGAAGCCGCTGCTGGCGAGGAAAGCAGCAGTCAGGATTGGTGGACGAGCCTGTTTGGCTGAATATTGATCTTCTGGGCGGCTGGCCGTTGGGTCAGCTGCCTTTTTTGTTAGCATCCTCACCCTCTCAGGCCGCTTCGCGTCCAGCTCTCCCAAAGGGAGAGCTCTTGACAAAACCGCAAACCTTGCATTTACTGCCAAGGCCTCCCACTTTGGGGGAGGTGGCATCGCGTAAGCGATGACGGAGAGGGTGAGCCCGTTCACCTCCGCAGCTCTGTCCCCGGGAAATAGTGCGCCAGAATTTCCTCTGCGCTCTGTCCCTGTTCGGCCAGCGCCTTGGCACCCCACTGGCTCAGACCCACACCGTGGCCATAGCCCTTGGTGGTGAGAAGAAAGCTGCCCTCCTGATACTGTACCGTGAAGCAGGCGCTCCGCAGGCCCAGCGCTTTGCGCAGGGCCGGACCGGTGACGCTCTGCCCGCAGACAGGCAGGGAGGCTACATAGCCCGAAGGGGTGAGTGCGGCCTCTCCGAACCAGCTGGCAGGTGCGGCAGGGTCAGGGAGCAGCCCCAGCCCGGCGAGAGCCTGCTGCATCTGTTCGGTGGTGAATTGGACGGTATAAAGGTAGTTGTCCGCATTGAGGTCGGTAGAGCTGTCTACGGCCACAAGATAGGGAAGGGCGGTGCCCCAGACGTTTTCGCTGGCCTCGGTCATGCCGTTGGAGATGGCAAAGTAGCTTGTCCCGGCGGGGGCGCTGCCATAGTAGAGCACATCGGTCAGCACACTGTCCACCAGCGCCGAGAGGCGGGCATAGTTTTCCTCATAGGCGGTGCCCCAGTAGCTGTGGAGGACTGCATCTGTTAAGTATCCCTGCCGCCGGACGGGGTCCACGCTCAGCCAGCCGGAAGCCGGTTCGGCGGCATGGTCGCGGCAGTAGAGGGCATAGCTGTGGGCCGCGATGGCCTGCGCCTTGAGCGCCTCGTCCGGCCAGCTGATGGGCATTTCCGCCGCCACGGCACCGATCAGATATTCCCGCCGGGGCACCGAGACCACGGCCCCGGCGCTCTGGTCAGCCAGCAGAAAGCTCTCGCTGTCCTGATCGGAGGGCGGCACGGCGGCGCTGTCCGGGGCGGCTTCCGAAGCCGCAGTGCCCGGCAGAGGAGCAGAAGAAGCCCCCTGTGCCGGGCCGAACACCGCCAGTGTCAGCCGGTAACCGGCGATCGGCAGGAGTGTGCCCAGCACCAGCAGCAGGGCGCAGAGGAGAAAGAATGTCTTTTTCATCGTAGTTTTCCCTCCCGGACAGGCATTTTTCTGGGCCCAGTGTACCAGCCCGGCAGGGTGAAAAAGCGCACATTTCATCCAAGACTTGAATTTACTTCACAAAAGCGCTATCATAAGGGTGTGCCATCATGGTGGATGGCCGGAAAGTATATAAGAGAGAAAAAAGTATATAAGAGAGAAATAAGAGAAAGGGGAAATTCGCGCATGAACTATACCCATGCAGAAGTAGCGTCGCTGGACCCGCAGACCATGCGGACGCTGTGTGAAGAGTATCTGGCAAACAACTACATCGACCCGGAGACGAGTGAGCGTCTCGGTGTCAAGCGCGGCCTGCGCAACCCGGATGGCACCGGTGTGCTGGCAGGGCTGACCAATGTCTGTGACGTTGTGGGCTACAAAAAGGATCAGGAGGGGCATGTCATTCCCATTCCGGGCCGTCTGATCTATCGCGGCGTGGACATCAATGAGATCGTGAACGAGGCCTACCGCAACGACCGCTTTGTGTTTGAAGAGGTCATCTGGTTGCTGCTGTTCGGCAGCCTGCCCACCCAGGAGCAGCTGGACGATTTCTGTGAGCTGCTGGCGGAGCACCGCGCCCTGCCCGATGGCTTTATGGATACCATGAATGCTCCTTCGCCCAATATTATGAACAAGATGCAGCGGTGCGTGCTGGGCCTGTATTCCTACGACGAGCACGCCGAGGACCTGACGCTGGAGAATATCCTGAACCAGAGCATCAACCTGATCGCCAGTATGCCCACCATGATGGTGAACGCTTACCAGATGAAGCGCCGCTATTATGACAAGCAGAGCATGTTCTTCCACATGCCCAAGCCCGGCCAGAGCACCGCGGAGCACATCCTGAGTACCTACCGCCCGGACCAGAAGTTTACCCACGAGGAAGCCAAGCTGCTGGATATGTGTCTGCTGGTCCACGCCGACCACGGCGGCGGCAACTGCTCCACCTTTACCGCCCGTGTGCTGTCCTCCTCGGGCACCGATACCTACTCGGCCATTGCAGCCGCCATTGGCGCGCTGAAGGGCCCCAAGCACGGCGGTGCCAACTTGATGGTCAACCGCCAGCTGCAGGATATCCTCAAGCATGTGGAGCACCCGGAGGACGACGACGAGGTGCGCGAGTATCTGCGCCGCATCCTGCGCAAGCAGGCGGGCGACGGCTCCGGCCTGATCTACGGTATGGGCCATGCGGTCTATACCATGAGCGATCCCCGTGAAGTCATCCTGAAGGAGCGCGCCAAACACCTGGCCTACGAGAAGGGCTTTGAGGAAGAATACAACATGCTGTGCAGCATTGAGCGGCTGGCTCCCGATATCTTTGCCGAGGAGAAGGGCAGCAGCAAGCCGGTGTGCGCCAATGTGGACCTGTTCAGCGGCCTGATCTACAACATGCTGGGTATCTCTGAGGATATCTACACCCCGCTGTTCGCCATTGCCCGTGTGCCGGGTTGGTGCGCACACCGGGTGGAGGAAGTCATTTTTGCCAACCGGATCATCCGGCCCGCCTATAAGTATCTGGGCGTGCGCCAGAAATATAAACCGATCGAGGAACGCTGATGAACGCTTTATTTGTGCTGATTTTCACCTGTGGTGGTGCCCTTGCCATTGGGCGCGGGCTTGATCTTGCCCTGTGGACGGACTGGAACACCGGCCTGTGTACGGCGGGCTCTGTCTGGCTGCGGTACGGCGGCCTGTGGGCGGCGCTGGTCGTTGGCATCATTGCCGCCCGGAAGCTGGCCCGCCAGCCCCTTGTTCTGCGCAGTGCGTGCAGGCCGGTGGGGATCACATCGGTGCTGGGCGGCGTGTGTGTCGGCCTGGCCGGTGCGGTGCGTCTGGCAGTGGGCATGACCGGCGTTGGCGCGCTGGTGCGTGCTGTGTTGGAGCTGGTGTGCGCTGTCTGGCTGATCCGACTGGGCCGCAGCTGGACGCATAAGGGAGAATATCGTCTGCCCGGCCGGAGCATGACCCCGGCGGTGCTTGGCACGGCGGTGTTCTACTGGGGGGTGCTGAGCCGCTTTATGGAGAACAGCTCCAGCTGGCACCGGGTGGAACCGACTGCCATGGTCTGGCAGATGCTGGCCGCGCTGGTGTTTCTTTCGGCGATGGTCCGCGCCCTCTGGCTGCCGGAAACGTCCAACGGCTGCCAGCTGTGCGAGGCCGGGATCTGCACGTTCCTGCTCTGCTTCTGCTGGGAGCTGCCCCGGGTGCTGGTGCTGCTGTTCCACGGCATCACGGCGGCTGACCTGCCCGAGGTGCTGTTTGGCTTTGGCATGTGCTGCATCGGCGCGCTGGGGCTGTTCACTGTGGCGCGGGTGGCAGGAAGTGACGGAAGGCCTGCAATACCCCGACACGCCGTTGGTTGAATTGCTGAAAAGATTCCCATAAAAGCTGTGAAAATCGTTCAAAAACAAAAAAGTGTGAAATTACCTTGTTAATTTTTTGGCGGGCACTTGAAGGTTTCCGCGATTTGGTCTATAATAAAGCTACCGTGATTATTATCCGATAAAAGGGTAAGAACATTTAGGAGGTACTATTAACATGGCTGTTAGAGTTGCTATCAATGGTTTTGGTCGTATTGGCCGTCTGGCTTTCCGTCAGATGTTTGATGCTGAGGGTTACGAGGTCGTTGCAATCAACGATCTGACCAGCCCCAAGATGCTGGCTCACCTGCTGAAGTACGATACCGCTCAGGGTTCCTTCTGCGGCAAGATCGGCGAAGCCAAGCACACTGTCGAGGCTACCGAGGATTCCATCATCGTCGACGGCAAGGAGATCAAGATCTACGCTGTTAAGGACGCAAAGGATGCTCCCTGGGGCGAACTGAACGTTGATGTTGTTCTGGAGTGCACCGGCTTCTACACCAGCAAGGAGAAGAGCATGGCTCACATCCAGGCTGGCGCAAAGAAGGTCGTTATCTCTGCTCCCGCAGGCAACGACCTGAAGACCATCGTCTTCTCCGTCAACGAGAAGACCCTGACCGCTGAGGATCAGGTCATCTCTGCTGCTTCCTGCACCACCAACTGCCTGGCTCCCATGGCTGACACCCTGAACAAAACCTACCCCATCGTTTCCGGCATCATGACCACTGTTCATGCTTACACCGGCGACCAGATGATCCTGGATGGTCCTCAGCGCAAGGGCGACCTGCGCCGTGCTCGTGCTGGCGCACAGAACATCGTTCCCAACAGCACCGGCGCTGCTAAGGCTATCGGCCTGGTCATCCCCGAGCTGAACGGCAAGCTGATCGGCTCTGCTCAGCGTGTGCCCGTTCCTACCGGTTCTACCACCATCCTGGTTGCCGTTGTCAAGGGCAAGGATGTCACCAAGGAGTCTATCAATGCTGCTATGAAGGCTGCTACCTCTGAGTCCTTCGGCTACAACGAGGATCTGATCGTTTCTTCCGATGTCATCGGCATGCGTTACGGCTCTCTGTTTGACGCTACTCAGACCATGGTCGCTAAGATCGACGACGACACCTATCAGGTTCAGGTCGTGTCCTGGTACGACAACGAGAACTCCTACACCTCTCAGATGGTCCGTACCATTAAGTACTTCGCTGAGAACTGCTAATTACAGCTCTACGCTCAAAAGTGCTTGAAGTGCCGTGCTGAATGACGGCTGGTACCGGCTTTGCTGGTACGAACATGCTGTGATTGGTATGACAACAGGATAACGAGTTCAATACCCTTCCTTTTGCGGGTTTCCGTGAGAGGAAGGGTGTTTTTTATGTGTTTGAAGGATCTCCGCGATGAATTTCTGTATTATGTTACTGTTCGACACCGGGATGCGCTGCAATGAGATGGTCCTGATGGAGCCGGAAGATATCAAACCGGACTATATTCTGGTCAAGCAATGATGTAAGAAATTATTTTGTTTGTCTTATATATAGAACATAGAATATGCTATAATGTCTTATATGATAGACAAAATGAGCAGTAGGAGAAACTATTACAAACAACGATCTGCTGAAGAAAATTGCTGCAACCGTGACCGAACCGCACCACCATATCATCGTGACCTACGAGGAAGATTCTGACACTGAGGTAGACGGTGTTGCGATCTCGGTCGTTCCTCTGGTTGATTTTTTACTGACAACGTGAGATTCCTGCGACCACAACCGTACGAACCACATGATTCATGAAGCAAAACCCCGGTGGTGCGGATTACCAGCATCCGGGGGGTAGTTAAAAATCTGGTAAGGGACACTGACCCGGTAGAATGAGATAGTTGTTCCATCTCCCCAGACCGAATTAGAATCTAGCAGCAAAAGGCCTCTGTCTTTCACAGAAATGTGATGGACAGGGGCCTTTTAGCGTAAAAAAAGCCTGACCCATGCAAAAGAGCACAAATCAGGCTGACAATGGATATGAAATTCTAAAATTCACTTAGAAAAGAGAGTACGCGTTGCAGGGAAAGCCGAGCAGATCGTTCGGTGAGCTATTGGTTCTCTTGCTCCAGTTCATCGAACAGCACACAGGAAAAGAACTGACCAAGCGTGATATCAAGACCATCACAGAGCTTTTTAATGGTGGCGATGGACACACGCTGACGGGATGGGTCGAGCATACTATATACCGTAGATGGTGTTACACCGGCACGGGTTGCTAACTCGTTGGGGCGTATCCCATGCTGGTTGCAGAGCTGTTCAAAGCGTTTGGCAACGGCATCTTTTACTGTCATGATGAAATTCACCTCAATAGGATGGTACAGAAGTTCGTGCAGTTTTGCGTGCGCAACTGCGTATATCACGAAAGTATTTTATGCTGTAGAGAATACATGGATGCGTAACGACAAAGAATATATTTAGCAAAAAGTATCCTCCACATGGAAAATGGAGGGCCATGGACAAAATATGGCGCTATTCTATCAGATTTTGCGCCTTCCTGCCCCTCATAGACACCTGATGGGAGAATATCCGGTTCATCTCCCTGCGCTTTCGGGTCAGGTCAGAGTGCACATAGCGCTGCAAGGTGATGTTGGCGTTGGCATGTCCCAACAATTCGCTGAGGGTCTTTACATCACACCCCGCCTGCAAACAGGTGGTAGCAAAGGTGTGTCGCAGCGCGTGCGGACGTACTTGCCGGACGGTCGCCTGCTTCAGATACGCTTTGATGCTTTTCCGGTAGCAGCGGGGTTCTGTGGGCTTGGACTCGCTGCCGGACAGGAACCATGCAGCATTGCTGGCTTTTCCGCGCAGCTTTTTCAGCATAATAAGCAGCTGATTCGGGATTGGAATTTCCCGGCGGGAGGTGCAGGTTTTGGGTGTCTGGATGACCACCTTTGTATGGCCGTTTCCACAGGAAATTCTGCAGACCGTCCGATTGATGTTCAGCGTGCCGAGTTTCAGGTCAAAATCGCCCCATTGCAAGCCGCAGATCTCACCAATACGCAAACCTAATTCAAGTCCGAATAATAAGCCGATTTTGCGAGGCGTAGGGTTCGCCTGTACATATTGATGAAGTCGCTGCTGTTCCGCCGGGGAGAGAGGCGCAGAAATTTTGTCGCTGGCTTTTGGCAACGCAACTTCCAGCTCCATTGGACGAATCAGACGTAAATGAGCGGCATATTTGCAGATGCGGCGCAGCATGGAGAGACATTCCCGGGCAGAGGAGTTTCCCAGCGGTTTGTGTGCGGCATCTGTGGGCGCAACGATCTGCTGCATGGCCTGCTCCAGAAAGCTTTCCTCAAGGGATGCAACGGGCACTTTGCTCAAAACCGGAAGAAGATATTTGTGCAGCGTGTACGAATAATGCGCATAGGTGGATTCTTTTATAGCGTTTTTCAGGGAGTACAGCCATACCTCGGCTAGTGCTTCAAAGGTCAGGTCAGTTCGATTCAGGTTGTAAAAGCCCGCCTCGGCTTTCCTTTGAATCAGCACCCGTTTGACCTCCACATAGGCCGTTCCGTAAACGTAACCCCATTGGATCTTCCCCTCTGGTGTGCGCGCCTTGATGTACCTGCCTTCCCACCGACCGTCCTTACGCTTGCGAATGTTTTCTCCCCGTCGCGCCATCGCTGTTTCCTCCTGCTGTTTAGACCCTCATCTGACCCCTTATTTTCTCCATCTTCGTTTACAGCTGGAATTATTATACAGAACTGGGCATGGCACAAAAACAATCCGGCCTTCGCGATGTTTTTTTAGGGTCAAATGTGATACATTTATGATGATTTCTATTGAATCCCAGATATAACCATGATAAAATAAGATGAGATTATAGACAACGATGTCAAAGGAACGGTATCCTCCATTTTCCATGTGAAGGATACCCCTGAATTGCGGAAAGGGGTGAACAAGGTGGCACTGCGTCTGTTCGAGCACAACGAGAAAGCATATCATGCGGCAGTCCGGATGATGGAGCAGTATGGCAAGGCCGCCATTGTCCACCCGACCGGCACTGGAAAGAGCTACATTGCGTTCAAGCTGATCGAAGACAACCCGGAAAAGGTTGTGATCTGGCTTTCTCCCAGTGAATATATCTTCAAGACACAGCTGGAGAGCCTGAAAAGGAACGACCCGGATTTTCCGTTGGCAAACGTTCACTTTTATACCTATGCCAAACTGATGTGCTGCACCCAGGCGCAACTGGATGATATCGCAGCGCAGAAACCTGCCTATATTATACTCGATGAATTCCACCGTGCCGGTGCGGAATGTTGGGGCGAAAGCACGGTGGCTTTATTAAGGTTATGCCCGGACGCAAGACTGCTGGGCTTGACAGCGACAAACATCCGATATCTGGATAATAACCGTGACATGGCCGAAGAGCTTTTTGACAGCTGTGTTGCGAGCGACATGACCCTTGGCGAAGCAATCGTCAGGGGTATTTTGCCTGCTCCGAACTATGTGACCACCGTCTATCAGTACCAGAAAGACTTGGCACGCTATCAGACAAGAGTGGATAATCTGCGTTCTGCTGGGATTCAGGACGTAAATCAAAAATATCTGGATGCCCTGCGTCGCGCCTTGGAACAGGCAGATGGATTAGATAAGGTTTTCGCTCATCATATCACGAACAAGTCTGGAAAATACATCGTGTTCTGCGCCAACAAGGAGCACATGGACGAAATGATCTCTCATGTGCCAGAGTGGTTTGCAGGGGTCAACCCAGAGGTGGTGGTCTACGAAGCTTATTCTGATGACCCTGGTACAGACAAGGCTTTTGCAGACTTCAAGACGGATGAGAGCGACAAACTGAAGCTGCTGTTCTGCATCGACATGCTCAACGAGGGGGTTCATGTAGAAGGCATTTCAGGTGTCATCCTGTTCCGGCCCACCATCTCACCCATCATCTACAAGCAGCAGATTGGCCGCGCTTTGACCGCTGGGGAAAATTCTACGCCGCTTATCCTTGATGTAGTCAACAACTTCGAGGGTCTATGCAGCATTGCGGGATTGCAGGGCGAGATGCAGGAGGCGGTCCATCGGCTCTATGCCAACGGTGAGGGCGATAGGATCGTCACCGAACGGTTTGAAGTTGTCGAGCAGGTGCATGACTGCCGGGTGCTGTTTGAGCGGCTGCAAGCAAGCTTGTCCTCTAGTTGGGACCATTATTTTTCGGAAGCAAGCATTTACTATGCGGAGCATGGCAGCCTGAATATTCCAAAGCGTTATACCACACCGGCGGGATTGAGCCTTGGCGAATGGCTGACGACCCAGCGCCGTGTTCGTGCGGGACAGATTCCGGGGAACTTGACCGAACAGCAAATAGCACGGCTGGACAGCATCGGGATGGAGTGGGGCAACCGCAACGATGCCGCATGGGAACGTGGTCTGGAAGAAGCGAGAAAATTTCGGGAACAGTTTGGGAATTTGCAGGTCCCGGCGAAATACAAAACGAAAGATGACTATCCTCTGGGAAAGTGGATCAACAATGCGCGGAAACGCCGAAACGATGGAAAACTGATAGAAGAACGCATCCGACAGTTGAATCAGTTGGGGATGGCGTGGAAGGTATTTGATGTCCGATGGGAACAGGGGTATGCACTTGCGGCAGTCTATGCGCAGGAGTATGGAAATCTGGATGTTCCACGAGATTATAAAACAGCAGATGGAAAAACGCTTGGCCGCTGGATTCAAAATCAAGAACTAGCCTATGAGCAGAAAAAGTTGTCTGCGGATCAGATCAAACGACTGGAAACCATAGGAATGCAGTGGGGCAGTCGCTATGACCGACAGTGGAATGAGGTTTATCAGGCAGCGAAACGGTACTTTGAGGCAAATGGAGACCTTGATGTCCCGGTGGCCTATGTTTCGCCGGAGGGCTATGCCCTTGGAAAATGGGTGCGGCGGCAGCAGTATGCATATCGGAATCCGGAGAAGAGCAATGCGATTTTATCACAAGAGCGCATTGAGTTGCTGGATGCCATCGGAATGCAGTGGGAGAAACCGGACCCGTGGCAGCACCGGTACGAGCTGGCGCAGGAGTATAAAAGATGCCATGGAAATCTGGAGATTCCAGCAAAATACAAGACTGCGGATGGCATTTGGCTGAGCCGATGGGTGTACAACCAGAAACGGCTGCTGCAAAGCGGGTCGAAAAAGTTGAGCGAAGAGCAAAAGAAAAAGCTAAAGGAGCTATTGGGGTATTATGTCAAAATTTCAGCATGATGTGATGTTGAAAATCGTAAAAATCATCGATTTGGTAATGATCACAATTCCGTTTGCACTTTGTTGGGAGCTGTATTATTCGTATCAGATCTATGCAAAGTTTGGTTGGAAGGGCAACTGGGCCATGATCGGTCTGTTTGCGGTGTTGTTCTTTCTGTTAGGTAAAGTCTACGATGCGTTCTGGATGTCTTTGCAACGCATTTCGGAGTTGATTTATGGGCAAGTGCTGGCGGCAATGGCGACAGACGGCATTCTGTATATCGTGATCTGCCTGATGTCCCGGCGGCTCTGCAATATTCTGCCGGGTATTGCGGCGATTGTCGGACAGGTCGTGATGGCTTCAATCTGGGCAAAATGCGCCCATCGCTGGTATTTCCGGACCTTCCCTCCTCAGCCCACCGCAGTGGTCTATGATGTCCGGCATGGTCTGGAAAAGCTCATCAATGAATATGGCCTCTCGAAAAAATACGATGTCAAGATGACATTGAACGTTGAGGAATGCCTGAACGACCTGAGTCTGCTGGATGGAATGCAGAGCGTGTTCATCAGCGGTGTCCACAGCCATGAGCGCAATATCATCCTAAAATACTGTGTGGGACAGGGCATCAATGTGTTTGTGATCCCTCGTGTGGGAGATGTGATTATGAGCGGTGCCCAGCCGATGCATATGTTCCATCTGCCCATGCTGCGTGTGGGTCGCTATATGGCAAGCCCGGAATTTCTGTTTGTGAAACGGGTAATGGACATTGTGATCTCACTGGCAGCATTGGTTATCCTGAGTCCGTTGTTTCTGATTACGGCTATTGCCGTCAAGTCCGATGGTGGCCCGGCTTTTTACAAGCAGGTTCGCCTTACCAAAGACGGCAAACCGTTCGAGATCCTGAAGTTCCGTTCTATGCGAGTGGATGCTGAAAAGGATGGTGTAGCACGCCTTTCCACCGGTGATAAAGATGACCGCATCACGAAGGTGGGCCACGTCATTCGTGCCTGCCGTCTGGACGAGCTGCCCCAGCTTCTCAATATCTTGAAGGGTGATTTGTCTATTGTAGGCCCTCGTCCGGAGCGCCCGGAAATCGCCGCCCAGTATTGCGAGGAGATGCCGGAATTTGCGCTGCGCCTGCAGGCAAAGGCTGGCTTGACCGGTTACGCACAGGTGTATGGAAAATACAACACCACTCCCTACGATAAGCTGCAGATGGACCTGATGTACATCGCCCATCCCAGCCTGATTGAAGACTTGAAAATCATGCTGGCAACCGTCAAGATCTTGTTTATGCCGGAGAGCACGGAAGGTGTGGCAGAAGGTGCGACCACGGCGATGGGGCAGGAGACGGAAGAGTGATGCAGAATGATTTTGGTCTGATCAGTATCATTATGGCAGCGTACAATGCTGAAAAAACGATTGAACAAGCGATCAACTCAGTCTTGAGCCAGACGTACCCTGATTTCGAACTTTTGGTTGTGAACGACTGCTCGACAGATAAAACCGCAATGTTGGCTGAAGCAATCGTGAAAAAAGATGATCGGATTCGGTTGATTTCGAATGAGAAGAACAGCGGCGTTTCTTACACCCGGAAACATGGGCTGGAAGAAGCTAGCGGTGAGTGGGTCGCTATTCTTGACAGCGATGACGCGTGGGCACCGGAGAAACTGGAAAAGCAGATCAAGCTTCAAAAGAAAACAAATGCAGACCTGCTGTTTACCGGATCGGCTTTCATGGATGCGGATGGAAAACCAATCGACTGGTATCTAGCTGCTCCTGCAGAAGTTACCTACCGGCAGCTGTTGAAACAGAATGTCTTATCTAATTCTTCTGCGCTTGTCCGTAAGGAGCTATATGCAAAGTACTATGCGGTAGGCGATGGAATGCATGAAGACTTTGCGCTGTGGCTCAATATCCTGAAAGATGGACGAAAGGCCTATGGTGTAGATGAGCCGCTGCTCATTTATAGAATTGCAAAATCATCGAAGTCGGGCAACAAGTTCAAGGCTGCAAAGATGAATTGGAATACATATCGGTATATCGGATTGAACCCGATAGAGGCCGCTTATTATGAGGGCTGGTACATGATAAAAAATGTGATTAAGTACACGAACCTGAAAATATCCGGGGGGGGGGGGGGATGGAATGAGGTAATTTACATTGCTTCGTTTGATATTCTGGTCTTCCCTGAGCAACTGCATGAAGAACAACTGGAGGCTGCATGATGGCTTCCAAGTATTCTGTATTGATGTCAGTTTATCACAGAGAAAAACCAGAGTATTTGAAGCAAGCAATTGAGAGCATTCAAGCACAGACTCTCCCGACGGATGATTTCATACTGGTATGTGACGGACCACTGAATGATGCGCTGGACAAGGTGATTACCAAAAAGCAGCGAGAGATGGGGATAACTTTAAATGTCGTTCGCCTTGCTAAGAACGGTGGACTTGGCAATGCACTGAATGAGGGCATCAAACATTGCAAGAATGAACTGGTTGCCAGAATGGACAGTGATGATATTGCGTATCCGGATCGCTGTGAGAAACAGCTTGCTGTGTTTAACGAGCATCCAGAAGTGAGTATTTGCTCCGGCATCGTGGAAGAGTTTACTACTGATCCGAATACCGTCGATGCGAAGCGTGTGCCACCGGAGACGAATGCGGAAATTGTGGAGTTTGCAAAGAAGCGCAATCCGTTTAATCATCCTTGCGTGATGTATAAGAAATCTGCAGTCGAGGCAGTAGGCTCTTATCAGGATTTTTATCTGCTGGAAGATTACTATCTTTGGCTTCGGATGCTGATGGCGGGGTATCAAGGCTACAACATTCAAGAGCCGCTGCTCCATATGAGGGCCGGCTCGGATATGTACCTGCGGCGTGCCGGTTGGAAGTATGCCAAGACGCAGGCCAAGCTGTTCAAGTTTATGAAACAGCAAGGCTTTATTGGAAAAGGGCAGTACATTAGGAGCTGTGTGATTCGTAGTGGGTCGGCGTTGGCTCCGAACTGGCTACGAAAGTTTATGTTTGAGAAAGTACTGAGAAAGTAAGGAAAACATGAGAATTGCAGTTTTGATTCAATGCCATAAAAATCCGAAACAGATCAACCTTCTTCTGGAGAGGTTGAATCACCCGGATATTGATTGCTATCTTCATATTGATAAGAAGGCTGACTTTGCAGATAAAATTATTCATAGAGAAAATGTGTTTGTGCTTCCGGATGAACAGCGTGTTTCGGTGGAATGGGCACAGATTTCGCAGGTTACGGCAACGCTAAATCTTCTGAATACAGCTGTTACTGGTATAAGGGGGGGGGGGCTATGACTACTATTGGTTGATTAGTGGACAAGATTGGCCGCTTCGTTCAGCAGATGAAATTGTAAAGTTCTTTGAAAAACACAGCGGCGTGAATTTTGTTCAGTATTGGGATAGTAAAAATCACGGGAACCATAAACAAAACAATTTAGACAAACGAAATCAAATTTATTTTCCAATCAAATTTATTGGCCCAAAACCGTGGCAAAAAATCATCAAGAGGGGATGGGTTGAGCTCACAGGAGGATACAATCGAACGTGGAAAATTTTTGAAAGGAAACAGCTAGGGGTTGATTTCTATTTTGGGAGTCAGTGGTGGGCGTTGACAGGTGAGACGGTGGAGTGGATTATAAATTACCTTGGCCAACACGAGGACTACTATATATTCTATAAAAATACCGTATGTCCGGATGAATCGTTCTTTCAGACATTAGTGATGAGGTCACCTTATGCAGACAAGAAAACAGACTACCTGACTTATTTGCATTTTTCAGAAGGAGCGAACAGTCCGGATATACTAAGAGCAAGTGACTTTCCACAAGCGAAGGAAAGTGGATGTCTTGTAATGCGAAAAGTTGATATGGATGTTGATGACTTTTTTGTTAGCCGATAGAAGAGAGGAAAAAGGATGCCAGAAATAAGTGTTATTGTTCCAGTTTATAAGGTTGAAAAATACCTTGATCGGTGCATAGAGTCCATTGTAAATCAGACCTATCCTGATCTTGAACTTATTCTTGTTGACGACGGCTCTCCGGATAATTGTCCTGCCCTGTGTGATGCGTGGGCAGAGCGTGATGAGCGAATTCGAGTGATTCACAAGAAAAATGGCGGTCTTAGTTCTGCGCGAAATGCAGGAATGGATGTAATGTGCGGAAAATATGTATGCTTTATTGATTCCGATGACTGGATCGAATTGAACTTTCTCGAAGTCTTAAGGAGTCTTTTTGAAAAGTATCCGCAGGCAAAAATTACGGCGTGTGCCTCAAGGCAAGATGCAATCCCCGATTTTCAAGTTATTCAGCCAAAAGAATATATAACCGTTTATGACAAAAGAAAAATGTTTGATTATTTTTTTCGGGTAAACGGAGAGCCAAGTAATACAGGTGTGTGGAATAAGCTTATAAAAACTTCCATTTTAGAAAACTTTAGGTATGTAATTACTTTAAACGAAGACGTAGAAGCATGTTATGAGTTTTATACAAGAGCAGATTTTATGGTGGAAACAAATCAAATCCTACATCATTATTTTGTGAATAACAGTGGAATTACACGTTCTACTTTTTCGGAAAAAGATTTGGACTATCTTTCCGTATGGGATCGTGTTGTAACTCGCACTGAACAGGAACAGCCGGATTATTTGAGATTTGCTATTTTGGCGAGAAAAAGAGCAAATTTTACAATGCTTTCTAAAATGCTAATTCGTGGATATGATAAGAAAAATAAAAATCTAAAAAGTATTTACAAAAGACTGAAGAGTGAAGTCCGAAAAGATTACTTCCAGCTACTTACGTCAAAAATGCCGCTGAGCAGAAAAGTATTGCTGACATTAGAGTGCATTTGAATGATATGATTTTTATAATAAATTATTTTTTGATGATTGCAGAAGGCTTCGTGTTGAAAAGACGATCCTTAAAATGCGGGAAAAAGCTTTTCGTAATAATTACTTTTCTTCAGTTAGCGGCTATTGTTTCATTGAGAAAAGAAACGGTTGGTATAGATACAGCAATGTATATTCAACTGCTTGAATGGAGCAAAAATGATATTGAAATCTATTGGATTGAGGCGGGCAGCAGAGCGTATATACATCTGCTAGGTAACATATGCACAACATATACGGAATATCTGGCAGCATGGGCAATACCGACTGTGGTGTTGTTTTATCGTTATATAATCCGAAATTCGAAAGATATATACCTTTCAATATACATTTTTGCGAGTTTAATGTTCTATTTCCTAGAGTTCAGTCTGGTGCGGCAAGCGTTGGCGATAGGAATTGTTCTGCAAGCAGTGAGTTTGCTGGATGAGAGAAAATATTTTCGGTATATATTGATCATTTTGATAGCAATGAGTTTCCATTCGAGTGCTGCAGTTTTCTTTTTGCTACTTCCGATTTCCTTTGTGAAATGTAAAATAAATTTGTCGCTGTCTATAATGATTGTAGCGTTATGTGGTATTTGTGCAGTTTTCGGAAGAATATTAACGGAAATCGGGGCAAGACTGATTGGATATTCGAGCTATTTGCAGACCGAATATGCGAACGCTGGAAATGTTCTTCACCCTGCGTTGTTTTTGATCATCTTAATGTTCTGCACGATCTTAAGTATAGGGACAAAATCTACAAAAAAAAGAAAGTTCAAAATCGAGTATGAAATGTTGGCAGTAGGTGTTCTGTTCTATTGGATTTCACTTTCAGTGCAAATTGTAAATCGAATTCCGTATTATTTTACGGGAAGTGTGATGACGATATTGCCAAATTTGATTGTGGAAATGAAAAACAGAAAACAAGCGAAGATAGTGAATATATGCGTGATAGTTTTTCTCGTTCTCTATGAGTTCTTGATGATAGCGCGAAGTGCCCAAGGAATTATGCCGTATCAATTCTTTTGGGAATGAAAAAGTATAAGGTTAGGATGAAAAAATGATGAATCAGAAAATTCCGAAGATAATCCATTATTGCTGGTTTGGCGGAAATCCTCTTCCAGAGTTGGCGCAAAAGTGCATTGCATCATGGAAAAAGTACTGCCCGGAATATGAAATCAGAGAGTGGAATGAAAGCAACTTCGACTTGAATTGCTGCGATTATGTTCGGGAAGCTTATGAGGCAAAAAAGTGGGCGTTTGTGAGCGATTATGCTAGATTTTGGATTTTGTATCATAAGGGTGGCATTTATTTTGATACTGATGTCGAAATTATTAAACCGCTGAATGAAATTTTAAAACAGGGGGCTTTTTTAGGCTGCGAAACTCTGTATACTGTAGCACCCGGATTAGGTATGGCTGCTAATCCCGGATTAGTCATATACAAAGAAATGCTTGATTTTTATGAAAAGCGGCATTTCCGAAATCAGAATGGTGCGATTGATACAACAACAATTGTGACTTATACGACACAGATTTTGATGCAACACGGATGGAAACCGGAGAGAGAAATTCAAACGGTAGAGGGCATTACGATTTATCCGCCAGAGTACTTTTGCCCGATGAATTACAAAAGTGGCGAATTAAATATAACTAAAAATACGAGAACTATCCACCATTATGCGGCATCTTGGTATGGAAAAACAGATAAGCAAATTGCTACAATCAATAAAAAATGTATTGAACGCTTTGGCGTAAATGTTGGACAGAAAGTTAGTGCGATATTAGTTCTACCAGTTCGACTTAAAAGAAAATTGGAGTACAAGGGAATCATAAAGAGTAAAAATCACTAGGGAAAAGTCTATGAACAGCATGCGCTGTATTATAACACAGAACGAGTACTGAGCAGCTATCATGGAGAGTACAGCTTGATTCGGGAAAATCGGCAGTGGATTGATCAACGTTTTCCGGAATGGCGAAACAATCCATATCTCAAAAAGGAACCGTTAACGATGAGGCTGAAAATCTATATGACAGCATCAAATGTTGCGCCGCTGAAATACTATCGCAAAATAAGAAAAACTATTAAAGGAATTGTTAAGAAAATAAATGAACACTGAACGTAGAACCGGTGTAGTTCTGTCATATATTCAAGTCATTTTAAATGTTCTGGTCAACATTATCTATGTTCCGGTATTGTTGCATTACCTTGGCCAAAGTGAATACGGTCTTTATCAGATCGTCGGCTCCTTTTTCTCGTATGTCACGGTATTTGAATCCTGTATGTCTGCGGGAGTCCTGCGCAATTACTGCAATGCACTTGGAAAACAGGATGAACAGTTGGCAAGGGAAATTCTTTCTACAGCACGCAGCATCTATCGGCTGATGGCAGCCGGAATGACAGGGCTTGGAGTTGTTGTAATTTTAGGCTTCCGGGCTTTTTATGCCAGTTCCTTTACGGGGGCGGAACTCCAGGAGAGCACCATCATCCTTGGGATGCTGTTCTGCAATATGGTTGCAACTCTGTTGAGTTCAGTCTATCTGACAGTGATCACAGGGCAGGAACGCTTTGTGTTTTTGAAAATTTCCGGGATCTTACTTCAGACAGTTCAGCCACTGCTTGTGATCCTCTGCGTGATGAGGCTCCCTTATGCAATGTCTGTGACAGCAGTCATTGCAGGTTTGAATTTGGTCAACATCCTGTTTCGCTGGTGGTATGTTCAGTGCAGGTTAGAAATCCGGATTCCGACGCTGAAACCGAATTCAAAAGTGGCAAAAGAAATTTTGACCTTGTCTTCGGCCATCCTGATCGGATGCATCGCAGATCAGATTTTCTGGAAAACAGATCAGGTCATTTTGGGCAAAATGTTCAGCACCGCAGTTGTTGCGGTATACTCTGTTGGTGCGCAGATCTACATGATCTATATGCAGTTTGGGACACAGATCGCAGGTGTTTTTTACCCGCGGGTCAGTGTGTTGTATCAGGAAGAAAATGGATTGCAGAAGGTTTCGGATCTGTTTATTCGGGTTGGACGGGCTACATTTTTTGTGATACTGCTGGTTTTGTCCGGCTTCATCATTTTTGGTCGTGAATTTCTGCTGGTATGGGTCGGCGAAGGCTATGAGGCAGCCTATTGGGTTGCAATCATTGTAATGCTGCCGTTCTCTGTTGATCTGGCACAAAACCTCGGATTATGCATTCTACAGGTCAAAGGACAGTATGGTTTTCGTGCGAAGATTTACCTGCTGAGTGCACTACTGAACATTATAACGACAGTGTTATTCGCAGGCAGGATCGGAATCACCGGTGCGGCACTTTCCACAGGAATTTCGATGTTTCTGACCAGTGGATTGATAATGAACTGGTTTTTTCAGAAAAGAGTCGGCCTGAACATGATAAAGTTCTGGAAAACTACAATTGGCATCATAAGTTTGGCAGTTCTTCTCACCGGGGCTGCATGTTTCATCAAGGGAATAATTTGGCATGATCCGGTATCTGTAATACAATTGGGCCTCGGCATTCTCCTCTATACCATAGTGTACGGCGCAGTAATGTTTTTGTTTGCAGCTGATCCGGCAGAGCGTGAGCTGCTGCAGAGGCTTTTAAAAACAAGAAGAAAGTCAAGATTGTAACTTACAAATGAAGTAAAATTGCTTCATATCGAACAAGATGGCTACATTTCCCACACCATGGCCCCAAATCACGTCCGGAGAAATTTCAGTTAATCAGCAGGAATATGTTGGCAATCTAGCTGTCATATAGCTTCTAAAGAGAGTGCTTGGGAGAGCTGCTGCCCCGGCGGAAGCCCTAGGCCTCAGGCGCTCGAACCGTGGAATACCGTAAGAATATACGCTGAAATCTGAAAAATGCAGGCCAGAAGCGAAACGGATTGAATTCTTGCAAATGACGCTGAAACGTGATATAATCGTAGTATGAACAAACCGGTTTTGGTACGACAACGGTATGTTCTGGTACTGTAACTGTTGTTACAAAACTGTGAAGAACTACTTGGAAAAGTGCAAAAATTCAGCGTAGCTGCGACGACACCTATCAGGTTCAGGTCGTGTCTTGGTACGACAACGAGAACTCCTACACCTCTCAGATGGTCCGTACCATTAAGTACTTCGCTGAGAACTGCTGATCGGAGTTTCTCCTGAGCTGAATAAAGCTTGACTGCGCCCTTTCTCTTGTGTGATGCGAGAGAAAGGGCGCTTTTTGCTGACCATTTTGGGTGCGATAAGGCGCTTTTGTGAAATGGCATGATCCATTCGCAGTGATCCGACAAAAGCAGTGCTGCATTCGACCTCCATCTATTGCAACCCTTCTCCCGATATGATAAAATGGTAAAAATAAATGGAGACAACGAAACAGTATGATTACGAAACGTGAAAAACTGCAGTATGGATACCTGTTTCTGATTGATCTGCTCTCTCTGGCTCTCAGCATCGGGCTGGCGTGGGGGCTGACCGCAGGTGTTCTGCACAAGATGGGGGACTTCCAGCTGGACGATCTGGTAGAAGCCTGTTTTTTATTGCTGCTGGCCTATATTCTGACTTTTTTTACATTTGATCAGAGCGAAAATATCGTGAACCGCACTCCGATTCGTGAAGTTGAAATTGCGGTGCGGTTCAATTTTTTGCTGACTCTCATTGATGCGGCCTGTCTGGCGCTGACCAAGGCTTCCATGCTGCATTCCCGCTATTTTCTGGTGTTTGTGCCCGTCATCGATGTCTTTGTGATGACGGGCGCTCATGCTGTCCTCAAAAAGATGCTGATGCGCTCCCGCTATACCAAGGGGATTCAGAGCCTTGTGGGGGTGGTGACTACGCAGGAGAACGCAAGCCCCATTCTGGAAGAGCTGAAAAAGGACTGGTCCAAGCGTGTGACCGGCCTTGCCATTCTGGAAGCTGCCCCGGAGCAGCTTCACACTGAGATCGATGGGGTGAAGATCGAGGCGAACTTCGATAATTTCATGGACTGGCTGCGGCAGGCAGCGCTGGATGAAGTGTATCTGGATGTGGCGCAGGAGAGTGAGGAGAACATGCTGCCCTATCTCGAGGAGATGGAGAGCATGGGGCTGACGGTCCATTTCCGCCTGCCGGTGCTGGACCGGATCGAAAAAGCCTGCTGCGATGAGACCAGTGCGGTGCGCATCAGCCGGGAACTGAGCCGCTGTGCGGGCGGCAATGTTGTGACGATGGGCACGGTGGAACTCAAGCTGCGGGATCAGGTGCTGAAGCGGGCCATGGATATCGTAGGCGGCATCGTGGGGTGCATCATCAGTATCCCCATCATTGCGTTGGTGGCCATCCCGCTCAAGCTGGAAAGCCCCGGCCCGCTGATCTTCAAGCAGCGCCGGGTGGGCCGGAATGGACGGGTGTTCTACATCCACAAGTTGCGCAGCATGTATGTGGACGCGGAAGCACGCAAAAAGGAGCTGATGGCCCAGAACGAAATGAACGGCCTGATGTTCAAGATGGAGGATGACCCCCGGATCACCCGAGTGGGCCGCTTCATCCGTCGCACCAGCATCGATGAGCTGCCGCAGTTTTTTGACGTTGTGCGGGGCTCCATGAGCCTGGTGGGTACCCGCCCGCCCACGCTGGATGAGTACCGGCAGTACGAGAGCCATCACAAGCGCCGCCTTTCCATGAAGCCGGGAATTACCGGCCTGTGGCAGGTAAGCGGCCGCAGCGATATTGATGATTTTGAAGAAGTGGTCAAGCTGGATGTCCAGTACATCGACAACTGGTCCATCTGGATGGATATCTACCTGCTGTTCAGGACGGTGGGCGTTGTGTTTGACCGGAAAGGGGCAAAATGAATTATATTCTTTTTGGTGGATCTGGTTTTATCGGCACCCATCTCATTCATTTGCTGCTGAAGGAGTGCGTCAGACCCGGCGACGTGATCTACGACCTGGATCTTGTGATGCCTGGGGAAGAGGGCGTGGTGCCGGGCATTGTGGAAAAGAACGATGGGGTGCAGTATATCCGGCTGGATGTGCGCAAGCCCATCGATTTTGAGTTCGTTCCGACCCCGGAGGATGTGATCTTTGATCTGGCAGCGGTCCACCGCACCCCCGGCCACCCGGAAGAAGCCTATTTTGAAACAAATATCCGGGGCGCGGAAAATGTGACCGCATTTGCGGAAAAATACGGCATCCGGAAGATCCTGTTCACCAGCTCCATTGCACCCTATGGTGCGTCTGAGGACCTTAAGACGGAGGAGACTCTGCCGACGCCCAACACGCCGTATGGGATCAGCAAGCTGGTGGCAGAAAAAATCCACCAGATCTGGCAGGCCCGTGATCCGGCCCGGGAGCTGACCATCGTGCGGCCAGGCATCGTTTATGGCAAAGGGGAGCACGGCAACATGACCCGCCTGTACAGGGGGCAGAAGAAGGGCTACTTTTTTTATGCCGGCCGGAAGGACACCATCAAGGCGTGCATCTATGTCAAGGAGCTGGTGCGCTTCTTCAAGTACCGGATGCTGGAACATTCTTTCCCCGGAGCAGAGATCTATAACTGTACTTACGAGCCGGCTTATACCATTGAAGAAATCTGCAATGCGATGCAGAAGGCGACCGGCCTGCACCGCCATGTGCCGTTGGTGCCCGCCGGACTGCTGCTGTTTGCAGCGGGCATTCTGGGACCCATCGGGGGCAAAAAGGTGGGTATCCATCCCGCCCGTGTCCGGAAGCTGATGGTATCCACCAATGTCTGCGGCAGAAAGCTGACCGCCACTGATTACAAGTTCCACTATACGCTGGAGGAGAGCTTTCGGGACTGGTTCGAGGATTGTGACCGCAAGGAGCTGGTATGACCATGGAGCAGAATGCACAGCCCATCCGTGTGGCCCAGATGATGACGGATATGAACTACGGCGGTGTGGAGATGGTGGTGATGAACTACTACCGCCACATGGACCGTTCCAGAGTTCAGTTTGATTTTTTTGCGCTGGAAGGCTCGACTCTGCCCCAGCGGGAAGAGATCGAACGGCTGGGCGGCCGGGTGTATGTGGTGCCAAAATATACCCACCTGCCGCAGTATGAACGGGAGATCGGGCGGCTGTTCCGTCAGAACGGATACCAGATCGTTCACTCCCACATGAACACCCTGAGCGTGCTTTCCCTCTGGGGGGCAAAGCGTGCAGGGGTGCCCAACCGGATCGCGCATAACCATTCTACGGTGGGCAGGGGAGAAGGGGCAAAAAATGTGATGAAGTACCTGCTCCGTCCCTTTGCCGCAGTGTACCCCACCCGGCTCTGTGCCTGCTCCAGAACGGCAGGCAGCTGGCTTTATGGTGAAAAGCCTTTCCGGGTGTTCAACAATGCCATTGAGCTCGACCGCTTTACTTATGATGCCGCCAAACGGAAAGCCGTCCGGCAGGAGCTTGGCCTGGGGGATGAACTGGTGCTGGGCCATGTCGGGCGGTTCTGCTATGCCAAAAATCACGAATTTCTGCTGGATGTAATGGTGGAGGTCTGCAAGCAACGGCCGGATGCCGTTTTACTGCTGATCGGAGAAGGGGAAAACGAGGCCGCTGCCCGCCGGAAAGCGGAGGCACTGGGGCTGCAGGAGAATGTCCGTTTTCTGGGCCGCCAAAGCGATCCCGCAAAGTTTTATCAGGCCATGGATGCCTTTGTTCTGCCCTCGCGGTATGAGGGGCTTGGGATCGTGCTGATCGAAGCACAAGCGGCGGCATTGCCGGTCATCTGTTCCACAGAGGTGCCGCAGGAGGCTCAGGTCCTGCCCGAGATGCAGTACCTGAGCTTGCAGGAAAGCCCGGCAGTCTGGGCGGATGCGGCGATCCGGGCTGCAGAAAATGCCCGGCGGCGGGATACCTCTGCCGAGATGCGGGCAGGCGGCTTTGATATCGTCACCGAGGCGAAGAAGCTGGAAGAGTTTTACTTCGACCTGCTGAAATGAGGAGATAAGATGGACCCTTTGATAAGCATCATCGTTCCTGTTTATAATGTGAAGCCATATCTGAGCCGCTGTGTGGACAGTCTACTGGGGCAGAGTTATCAGAATATGGAGCTGCTGCTGGTGGACGACGGCTCCACCGATGGCAGCGAGGCCCTCTGTGATGAATATGCTGCACGGGATGCCCGGGTGCGGGTGCTCCACAAGAAAAATGGCGGTCTGTCCGATGCCCGCAACGCTGGTGTGGACGCAGCAAAGGGGGAATATCTCTCTTTTGTGGATGGCGATGACTGGGTGTCACCTTATTACATCGAGAACCTGTACCGGGCACTGGAGCAGGCGGGAGCGGATTTTTCAGCCAGCTGTTTTGAAGAGGTGTTCGAGGGCCAGCCGGTGCAGTCCGTGCCCACAGAGCGTCTGGAAGCATTCGAGATCCTGAGCCGGGAGGAATGCCTGCGCCGCATCCTGTATCAGGAGGGCATGGAGGTGACCACCCCCACCAAGCTCTATAAGCGTGCACTGTTTGAGGGCGTGCGCTACCCGGTGGGCAAGCTCTATGAGGATATCCCGGTCGCCTATGAGGTGACAAAGCGTGCCCATAAGGCGGCACATATCGCAAATCGGGATTACTACTATTTCCAGCGGGGCAGCAGCATCCAGAATATGGCCTTCAACCCCAGAAAGCTGGACAGTGTGCGGCACTGCCACGCGCTGATGGAAAATGTGAAGCGTGATTTCCCCCAGCTGAGCCGTGCGGCAGAATGCCGCTATCTGAGCAATGTCTGCAATATTCTGTTCCAGATCCGGGACAGGCAGCATGAAAAAATAGAGAAGGCTCTCTGGCAGGAAGTGAAAAAATACCGCCGGAATGTTCTGCTGGACCCGCAGGCCCGCAAAAAGGCCCGGCTGGCGGCGGCGCTCTCCTACAGCGGCTACGCCATGACCCGACGGGTTTATGAAAAAACGCAATGGCGTGGAAAAAAGTAAAGTGGAGGGATCCGGTTGGAGGAAAGAAAACCGCTTGTATCGGTCATTGTGCCGGTCTATAATGTTTATCCGTATCTGCGGGACTGTGTGCAGAGCGTGCAGGTGCAGAGTTACCAGAACTGGGAGCTGCTTTTGGTAGACGACGGCTCTACCGATGGCAGCGGGGAGCTTTGTGATGAACTGGTTGCGGAGGATGGCCGCATCCAGGTGTTCCATAAGCCCAATGGGGGACAGTCCGATGCCCGGAATGTCGGGTTGAAACAGATGCAGGGAAAATATTTTTACCTGCTGGACAGCGATGACCTGATCCGCTCCACGGCCCTTGCCCAGTTCGTGGAGCATTGTGAGGCGGATGGTGCTGACGCGGCCCTTACCCCGCTGGAGATGTTCTCGACAGATCAGCCGGAGGGGCGGACGGATAATTCGCACCAGATCCCAGAGCTGCTGAACCGGGAAGAGACCATGCGCCGGATGCTGCTGCATCAGGGCATCGGGCATGGGGCAGGCGGTGTTTTCTTCCGGAGGGAGGTTTGGGGAGATTTGCAGTTCCCTGTGGGCATCCTGTACGAGGACTATGCGGTGATGTATCGGGCCATTGCCCGCTGTGCAAAAGTGGAAGTGTTTCCGGAACCGATGTACGATTACCGCATCCATACCGGTTCGACCATGAAGAGCGGCATTGCCGAGAAGAATCTGGTCATTCTGGATGTGGGCGAGGGTGTGACCCATTTTATTGCAGAAACTGTCCCTGTGCTGAAAGCAGAAGCGGAATACCTGCAGCTGGTTACATACCTGAAGACACTGAAAGGCATTCTGGATGGCGGCTTTGGCAGCTATCCGGAGGCTCAGGCACGGATCTGCCGCTTTGTACAGGAGTATCGGGCGCTTGCCCGGCGGCCCTGGGCCAAAAAGGCAGACCGGATCAAGGTGGAAACACTTCTGATCAGCAAGCGGCTGTTTTATGCCGTTTATGGGCTGGGAGAATGGAAAAATAAACACACAATCGAAAAATAAAATGGAGAAGTTATGCTGATTTATCTGGGGGCTTTTGCGATTTCTGTGGGCATTGCCGCCTATGGCGAGCACCTGCGGACGAAGAAAAACAACGAGAAGGGCTTTTATCTCTGCCTGGCGCTGGCGGTGCTGGTGATGGCGGTATTGGCAGGCTTGCGGGACCCGTCCATTGGCACGGACAGCGTGGTGTATGAGGAATGGGTGGCGGATGCAAAGCTGCAGGATGGTCTGCTGGCCTGCATCCGGCAGCGGCACAAAACAGAGCCGCTGTTTATGACGCTGGTCTATCTGGCGGCCCATGTTTTTGGTGATGTTCACTGGCTCTACTTTATGGTGGATCTGCTGGCCTGCGGCCTGTTTATGATCGGGCTGGTGCAGTATAAGGAGTATGTCTCTGTGCCCTATGGCTGGCTGGCTTACCTCTGCCTGTATTATGGCGATACTTATAATGCCGAGCGGCAGTCTGTGGCGCTGGGCGTGGCATTTCTGGCGTTCAGCTTTGTGTGGAAGAAAAAGTATCACTGGGCGGTCCTACTGCTGGCGGTCTCCTGCCTGTTCCACAATGCCACCTTTATTTCGTTTGGCGCGCTGCTGATCTATATCCTGCTTCAGCATTTCGACAACTGGTGGGTCAAGGGTGGCCTGGCGGCATTTTCGGTCTACCTTGCCTTCTTCAGCAAGGCTGTGGTCAGGCTGGCCCTGAATGTGGACTTCATTGATCGACTTTACGGATATTATTATGATGCCAATGCGGGCGGTTTCACGCTGAATCCCATCATTGTGCGTCTGCCTTTTCTGATCCTGCCCATTGTGCTGTACCGCTGGTACGCAAAAGAGGAAGGGGAGGGCCGCCGCCGCTTTACCCGCTCGGATGCTGATTTCTGGATCGTGATGATCCTGATCGAGATGGCAACGGCCCAGCTGCGCAACATCAATGTGCCGCTCTACCGCATCTGCCTGTATTTTGCGTTCTTCCGTTATCTCGCCATTGGCCGTGTGGTCAAGTGCGTGGAGGATGAGCGTCTGCGCAAGCTGCTGAAGGCTGCCATGTGGGGAATGCTGGTCATCATCTGGATCTATCAGGCGTATATTCAGGGCAACAATGCCATTTGCCCGTACACCTCGGAGATCCTCCACATCGGCAGAGAAACATTCTTCTGAGGGAACAGAACATGGAGACAGAGCTGATCAGTGTCATTGTTCCGGTCTACAATGTGGAGCAATATCTCCGCCGCTGCGTGGACAGCATTCTGCACCAGACCTATCAGGATCTTGAGGTCCTGCTGGTGGACGATGGCTCCACCGATGCCAGCGGAGCCATCTGCGACGAATATGCCGCACAGGAAGAACGTGTAACAGCAGTCCACCAGAAAAACGGGGGACTCTCTGCAGCGCGCAACGCGGGGCTCGAACGGGCACAGGGAACGTATCTCTGCTTTGTGGATAGTGATGACTTTCTGGACAGCCGGATGCTGGAAACGCTTTGCCGTGACCTGCAGGAACAGGATGCGGACGTGGCTGTGGTGGGCTTCCGGATGTTTGAACGGGAGGAAGAGCTTGCCCCGGCAGAGCTCGCCGTACCGGTGCAGTGCATGACAGGCCGGGAGGCCATCCGTAGCACCCTTGTCTCGGATGAGCTGGGGGATTTTGCCTGGAACAAGCTTTACAAGCGGGAGCTGTTCCGGGATGTCCGCTATCCGCTGGGGCGGATGATGGAAGATCAGGGTACGACATACCGCATTTTTCAGCAGTGCAGCAAGGTCGTATACCGCCCGGTGCCGCTGTATTATTACTATCAGCGCCCGGACAGCATCCTTCACCGCAGGAACATGAAGTTCTACGAGGATAAGCTGGATATGGGCTATCAGAAATATCAGGCCATCCGGGAAGCATACCCGGGAATGTCAGAAAATGATGCCGCCATGCTGAGCGTGGTGGAGCACTGCTATCCGTATCTGATGCAGGATACGGAGCGCCGCGCAAAGATGGAGGCCTTTCTGCAGGAGTGTGACCCGGCGGCGGCAAAGCTGCTCTGCACCAGCAGCCAGCGGAAGTATCAGCTGCTCAGATGCAGCCGGAGGCTGTATGCAAAACTGTTCCTGCTGAAAAACGGCCCGGCGGCAAAATAAGGGAGGATAATTTGTGCTGAACGATACCGTCAGTATCATTGTGCCGATCTATAACAAAGAAAAGTATCTGGAAAAATGTCTGGACAGCATCCTTGGTCAGACCTATCGGGATCTGGAGATCATTCTGGTGGATGATGGGTCAACAGACAACTCTCTTTCCATCTGTCAGCGCTACGCGGAAAAAGATCTGCGGATCAAGATATACCACAAGCCAAACGGTGGTGTTTCTTCTGCGCGAAATCTGGGATTGGAAAAAAGTACAGGAAAGTATATTTCATTTGTTGATCCAGATGATTTTATTCATTCGGAATTTATAGAACGGCTGGAAATGATGTTGGTGCAATCGGACGCGGAAATTGCATACTGTAAAATGCTGGATGTTTGGGAAGGCAGTGACGTAGAACATATTCCCCAAATTACAGATAAAGTTTGCATATTGGATGCAAGACGGTACGATTGGTTTACACCAGCAGCGCATAAGGTCGCCTGCGGCGCAGTATACCGAAAAAGCTGTGTGAAGGATATTCGATTTTCTGATGACCTGTATATTGGAGAAGATACTCTTTTCTTAGCAGAATGCATCAAAAAAGCATCTAAGATTGTTCGTTCGGAAAGTGAATTATACTATTACTACCGCAATGATCAGTCGGTAACGCTGTGCGATTATTTTACTGGAAAATTAACAGAAATGATGGCGTGGGAGCGAATTGTTGTATTGTATGCGAATGAATCACTTGTACAGAAGACTGCAAAAGCGGGATATTCACAGGTTTGTCGTGAGTTAGTGGTTAAATATGGAAAGAGTGCACGCTTTATGGAAGAAGGTTATCCGAAAGCAAAAGCAGGGTTTTACAGATGGGCAAAGGAAATGATGCAACAGCAACTTCAGGAAAAGAGATATTTTTACTGGCTTAAAACCATGTATTCGTATTTCTTCTGGGACGCATGGGTAAAGAAAAAACAGGGTGAGTGAAAGTATCTAGTTATGAAGAAATCGCTTACATTAAATGCAATAATGAGTGGAATCAAGACGATTCTACAAATCATCTTTCCACTGATTACATTCCCGTACATATCTAACATTCTACAAGTAAATAATTTGGGCAAAGTGAACTTTGCCAGCTCCGTCTGCGGGTATTTTCTGCTGTTTGCAGGCCTTGGCATCTCCTCCTATGCGGTGCGTGAGGGTTCCCGCTATGTGAATGACCGGGAAAAACTGTCGGCTTTTGCATCGGAGATGTTCTCCATCAATATGATCTCCACGGCCCTGACCTATGCGGCATTGGCGGTGACGATGCTTTTCTGGACAAAGCTCCATGCCTATACCGACCTGATGCTGGTGCTGAGTTTACAGATCTTCTTTACGACCATCGGCACCGAATGGGTGTTCACGATCTTTGAGGAGTATACCTATATCACAGTTAGAGGTATTATTTTTCAAATAATATCAATTCTGATGATGTTCGCATTTGTTAAAACGCAGGACGATTACTGTATTTACGCAGGAATTACGGTGTTTGCCGCAGCAGGTGCGAATATATTGAACTTCTTTCGAGCTAGGAAATATTGCACGATTCGACTGACAGCAAAAATAGACTGGAAAAAGCATTTAAAACCAATACTTCTGATTTTTGCATCGAGCTTTGCAATTACGATTTATGTAAATTCAGATGTGACAATTCTCGGAGTTTTAACTTCAGACTATCATGTGGGAATTTACACCGTTGCAATGAAGATATATACGATGGTAAAATCGGTTCTGGCATCTATTCTTTTAGTATCTGTTCCGAGGTTGTCTCGTTATGCAGGAATGCAGGATAGGCTGAATTTTGAAAGGCTTTTTAATAAAGTATTCGGGGCAATGGTATTAACCGTTCTTCCGGCTGTAGTGGGATTGTTTGAACTAAGTCAAGAGGTCGTTCTTTTTATCTCAAGCGAAAGCTATCTGGAAGCAGCTGTGCCACTTCGCATTTTGAGTATAGCACTGGTAGCAAGTTTATTTGGGTGGCTCTATAATACTTGTGTTTTGGTGCCATGGAAAAGAGAAGGTCAATTTTTGGTAGCAACGCTTGTGAGTGCAATTTTGAACGTGGGGCTGAACATCCTGCTCATCCCGCGGTTCCGGGAGAATGCGGCGGCCTTTACCACCCTGCTGGCAGAACTGTGCTCCATGATGCTCTGTATCCGCTGCTCCAGGGGTCTGGTCACGGTCTCAGCTGACCGGCGCACCGTTGGCTCGGTGCTCTGCGGCTGTGCGGGTATCGTTCTTGTCTGTACCGGGGTCAAGGCACTGGCTCTGCCCAATCTCATCTGCATTCTGGCGGCAGTGCTGGGCTCAGTGGCTGCATACGCGGTCATCCTGCTGGGCATGAAAAATCCGCTGGTGCTGGAATATCTGGAAAAAGTGAAGCAGAAGTTCCGGAAAACATCCTGAATGGACAGGACCCGCTGTGGGGGCGAACACTCCCTGCAGCGGGTCCTTTTGGGAAAAAACGGCGTTTTTTGGTGCGTTCCGGCAAAATCACCACATTTCTTTGCTTCTGCAACAAATGTTTGTTAATAAATTATCCATCCCCCGTCCTTGCAATACACACGCTTTTTGTTTATAATAAGGATGTACGGGGAAGTTCGCAGTGCGCGGCCCCCGATGAAAAGCAAAATTCGATTCCGAACGAAAAGAATTTGAGAGGAGTTTGTTACCATGGGTTTAGGTAAGAAAACGATCGACGATCAGAATTACTGCGGCAAGAAGGTCCTTGTCCGCTGCGATTTCAATGTCCCGATGAAGGACGGCGTGATCACCAACGAGAACCGCATCAATGCGGCTCTGCCCACCATCCAGAAGCTGGTCAATGATGGCGCTAAGGTCATCCTGTGCAGCCACCTGGGCAAACCCAAGAACGGCCCCGAGGCAAAGTTCAGCCTGGCACCCGTTGCTGTGGCTCTGAGCGCAAAGCTGGGCAAGACCGTTGTGTTCGCTGATGACGACAACGTTGTGGGCGAGAACGCAAAGGCTGCTGTTGCCGCAATGAACAACGGCGATGTCGTTCTGCTGCAGAACACCCGTTTCCGCAAGGAAGAGACCAAGAACATGCCTGAGTTCAGCCAGGAGCTGGCTTCTCTGGCAGATGCATACGTTGACGATGCATTCGGCAGCTGCCACCGTGCACACTGCTCCACCGCAGGTGTCACCGACTACATCAAGGATACCGCTGTCGGTTACCTGATGGAGAAGGAGATCAAGTACCTGGGCAACGCAGTCAACGATCCCGTCCGTCCCTTCACCGCCATCCTGGGCGGCGCTAAGGTCGCCGATAAGCTGAACGTCATCTCCAATCTGCTGGAGAAGGTCGATACCCTGATCATCGGCGGCGGCATGGCTTACACCTTCGTCAAGGCTCAGGGCTACGAGGTCGGCAAGAGCCTGTGCGACGATACCAAGTTGGATTACTGCAAGGAAATGATGGCCAAGGCCAAGGAGAAGGGCGTGAAGCTGCTGCTGCCCGTGGATGCAGCCTGCATCAAGGACTTCCCCGATCCCATCGACGCTCCCGTGGATGTCACTGTGGTGCCCGTCACCGCCATCCCTGCTGACATGGAGGGCTGCGACATCGGCCCCGAGACCATGAAGCTGTTTGCCGATGCTGTCAAGGCATCCAAGACCGTGGTGTGGAACGGCCCCATGGGCGTGTTCGAGAACCCCACCCTGGCAGCTGGTACTCTGGCTGTTGCCAAGGCTATGGCTGAGAGCGATGCTACCACCGTGATCGGTGGCGGCGACAGCGCAGCAGCTGTGCAGCAGATGGGCCTGGGCGACAAGATGACCCACATCTCTACCGGCGGCGGCGCTTCTCTGGAGTATCTGGAGGGCAAGGAGCTGCCTGGTATCGCTGTGATCCAGAACGCATAAGCATCTGAACCAGCATCACTGAGGTGCGGCGGCATATACGCCGCCGCACTTTTTATTTTGGGTAATAAGATCTCTCAGGCTTGCCGACGCTCGCCAGCTCTCCATCCGGGAGGCACTGCCTCTCCTGCCGGGAGAGGCGGCACCGAAGGCGGCGGAGAGGTATTTTGTGATAAGGAGATCGTTAGAATGGATAAGGCAAAGCGTAAGGCAATCATTGCAGGCAACTGGAAGATGAACAAGACCGCCACTGAGGCAGCCAAGCTGGTGGACGAGCTGATCCCCGCCGTCAAGGATGCTTCCTGTGAGGTCGTTATCTGCACCCCCTACACCGATCTGGTCACCGCTGTGGAAAAGACCAAGGGCACCAACATCCATGTGGGTGCTGAGAATGTCCACTTTGAGAAGTCCGGTGCGTTCACCGGCGAGATCAGCGCCGATATGCTGGTGGATCTGGGTGTGGAGTACGTCATCGTCGGCCACTCCGAGCGCCGCCAGTACTTTGCAGAGACCGACCAGACCGTGAACAAGCGCGCTCTGGCTGCCCTGAATGCGGGCCTGAAGGTCATCATCTGCGTGGGCGAGAGCCTGCAGCAGCGCGAGGAGGGCGTGACCGAGGAGCTGGTGCGGATGCAGACCAAGATCGCCCTGCGCGACGTGACCGCCGAGCAGATGGCAAACGTGGTCATTGCCTACGAGCCCATCTGGGCCATCGGCACCGGCAAGACCGCGACCGCTGACCAGGCCGAGGAGGTCTGCGCTCAGATCCGCAAGGTCATTGGCGAAGTGTACGGCGAGGCTGTGGCCGAGGCTGTCACGGTCCAGTACGGCGGCAGCATGAACGCCAAGAACTGCGAGGAGCTGCTGAGCAAGAAGGATGTGGACGGCGGTCTGATCGGCGGCGCATCTCTGAAGGCTCCTGATTTTGCTGTTATCGTCAATGCCGCTTCCAACGGCTGAGAAAGTCCTCTGACCTGTTTTCCCAGCGCCCGGCTGCGCCGTTTTTCCAGCGCTGTGCCGGGCGCTATTTGTTCTAAATCAAAGGAGATTCAACGTTATGTCCAAGAAACCTGTACTTCTGTGCATCATGGATGGTTTTGGCTGGGTGCCCAACGAGACCTACGGCAATGCCGTGGTCGCCGCAAAGACCCCCCATCTGGATGCCCTGATGGCAAAATATCCCATGACCACCATCGATGCCTCCGGCATGGCTGTCGGCCTGCCCGATGGCCAGATGGGCAACTCTGAGGTGGGCCACACCAACATGGGCGCTGGCCGCATCGTTTACCAGCAGCTGACCCTCATCACCAAGTCCATCCGGGACGGTGAGATGTTCAAGAACCCCGTGCTGGTCAAGAACATGAAGGCTGCCATTGAGGCAGGCAAGGCCATCCACCTGATGGGTCTGGTGGGCACCGGCGGTGTCCACAGCCACGCTGACCACTGGTTCGGCGTGCTGGAAATGGCAAAGCACATGGGCGCAAAGGAAGTCTACCTGCACTGCATCACCGATGGCCGTGATACCGACCCCCACGCCGGCAAGGGCTTCCTGGCTGACCTGCAGGCCAAGCTGGATGAGCTGGGCGTTGGCAAGATCGCCAGCGTTTCCGGCCGTTACTATGCCATGGACCGCGACAACAACTGGGACCGCGAGGAGAAGGCTTACGCCGCATTCGTCTACGGTGAGGGCAACCACGCTGCCAACGCTGCCGAGGCCATTGAGGCATCCTATGCTGCCGATAAGACCGACGAGTTCGTTCTGCCCTGCGTCACCTGCGAGGGCGGCCGCGTGCAGGATGGCGATACCGTCATCTTTATGAACTTCCGTCCCGACCGTGCCCGCCAGATGACCCGCATCTTCTGTGATGACGACTTCAAGGGCTTCGAGCGCCGCGGCGGCCGCAAGCAGGTCAACTATGTCTGCATGGCCGAGTACGATGCCACCATGCCCAACTGCGAGGTCGCCTATCCTCCCGTGGAGCTGAAGAATGTTCTGGGCCAGTACCTGTCCGAGAACGGCAAGACCCAGCTGCGCATTGCCGAGACCGAGAAGTATGCACACGTCACCTTCTTCTTCAACGGCGGTGTGGAGGCTCCCTACGAGGGTGAGGACCGCTGCGTCATCCCCAGCCCGAAGGTTGCCACCTACGACCTGCAGCCTGAGATGAGCGCCCCTGAGGTGGCTGCTGAGTGCGTCAAGCGCATCGAGAGCGGCAAGTATGATGTGGTCATCCTGAACTTTGCCAACTGCGACATGGTCGGCCACACCGGCGTGTTCGATGCCGCTGTCAAGGCCGTTGAGGCTGTGGATACCGCTGTGGATCAGGTGGTTACCGCTGTGCTGAACGCAGGCGGCTGCGCCTTTATCACGGCTGACCACGGCAACGCCGAGAAGATGATGAACCCGGACGGCACTCCCTTTACCGCCCACACCACCAATGTGGTGCCCTTTGTGGCCGTTGGCTGCGGCGATGTGAAGCTGCGCGAGGGCGGCTGCCTGGCAGATATCGCTCCCACCATGCTGCCCTATATCGGCCTGCCTGTCCCCGCTGAGATGACCGGCAAGAGCATCATCGTGGAGTAAGCACTCCGCAAAAGCGCTTTCCGGAAACGTAAAAAGACCTCCCCGTGCAGGTGCTGCCTGCATGGGGAGGTCTTTTGCTGTATCGCTTAGTAGTGCAGCTGGTCAGCGGTCAGTGCTTCCAGCACCGGCAGCATGGCGGCTGCCTCGGCCTTGGCGGCGGGCAGATCCATATCGCGGTAGTTGCCGCATTCCACCTCGCTGGCACCGGGGATATCCCCCTCAAAGGCGGCCATGAAGCGGAAGGAATCCAAGGTCAGCTCCAATGCCTGCGCCGGGGTCAGCCCGCGGGTGAGCAGGTAGAAGCCAGTGCGGCAGCCCATGGGGCCAACGTAGATCACGCCGTCCTTCACCGCGCTGTTGCGGGCGTAGGTGGCAAACAGGTGCTCCAGCGTGTGGGCGGCACCGGTGGTCAGGTAATCGCCCTGATTGGGCTTCTTCATCCGGATGTCCCAGGTCAGCACATCACCATCCTGGCGGCTCAGGTACATGCCCCGGTCCAGTTTGGTGTGATCGACACAGAAGCTTGCAATGCGTTCCATGATGTTCTCCTTCAGGATCAGGCCTGCAGGCGCTGGACACTGCCGTGGGCACAATCCACAGCGATATCCAGGCCGTCGCGGATGTGGCTGCAGGCACCTGCAGCACCCACGATGGTGGGTTTGAGCAGGGAGTTGCCCACGATGGCAGCGTGGCTGTTCAGGCCGGGCTCCTCGACCACCAGAGCGGCGGCATCGCGGACATAGCCCAGCATCTCGTTGGTGGTGGAGGGAACGACCAGCACCATGCCGGGGCGGAACTTTGCCTTGACCTCCTCCAGAGTGCGGCAGACGCAGGCCTTGCCGCTGGCGGAGACCAGATCGGTCTTGCCGCGGCCCACGCCCACACCGGTGGCCAGGCAGTTGCCCACCATGTGGATCTTGATCATGTTGGTGGTGCCGGAAACGCCCACGGGCACGCCTGCGGTCACAACGGCCAGCTCGCCGTTGTGCAGGTAGCCGTTCTTCTCGGCCAGAGCGGTGGACATCTCAATCAGCTCATCGGTGCTGTGGGCGGGGCCCATCAGCAGGGAAGTGATGCCCCAGCTCAGGGAGAGCTGACGCTGCACCTGCTCGTCCATAACGCAGGCAATGATGGGCTGCTTGGGGCGGTACTTGCTCAGCAGGCGGGCAGTGTTGCCGGATTCAGACACGGTGACGATGGCGGCAGCGTTCACGTCCTTGGCGGTCAGGCAGGCAGCATGAGCGGTTGCATCGCTGACGCTGATCTGGATCTCGGCGTGACGCTGGGCGCGGTAGTGCTCCTCGTTCTCGGTGCGCTCTGCAATGGCGGACATGGTCTTGAGGGCCTCCACGGGGTAGTCACCGGCAGCGGTCTCACCAGACAGCATGATGGCGGAGGTGCCATCGTAGATGGCATTTGCCACGTCGGAGATCTCAGCACGGGTGGGGCGGGGGTTGACCATCATGCTGTCCAGCATCTGGGTGGCAGTGACGATGGGCTTGCCGAAGGAGAAGGAGCGGTCGATGATGTCCTTCTGGATGCCGGGCAGCTCGGTGAAGTCGATCTCAACGCCCAGGTCACCACGGGCCACCATGACGGCATCGGCTGCGGAGAGGATGCTGTCGATGTTGTTCACACCCTCGCGGTTCTCGATTTTGGCAATGATACGGATGTTGGAGTCGTACTCATTCAGCAGGTTACGGATGTCGTACACATCCTGTGCGGTGCGCACAAAGGAAGCAGCGATGAAGTCAAAGCCGTTCTGCACGCCAAAGATAATGTCCTCGCGGTCCTTCTGGCTCAGGTAGGGCATGGACAGATGCACGCCGGGCACATTGACACCCTTTTTGGTCTTGATCTTGCCGCTGTTCAACACGGTGCAGATGATGTCGGTGTCGGTGACCTGCTCAATGTGCAGCATGATCAGGCCGTCGTCCAGCATGATGGTGCCGCCGGGCTGCACGTCCTGGGGCAGATCCTTGTAAGTGACGGAGCAGATCTCCTTGGTGCCCTCCACCTCGCGGGTGGTCAGGGTAAAGGTCTGGCCGGCTTCCAGCATCTCCACACCGTTCTTGAACTCCTTCAGGCGGATCTCGGGGCCCTTGGTGTCCAGCAGGGCGGCAACAGGCTTGCCCAGCTCCTCACGCAGAGCTTTCAGCTTTGCCAGACGGCCGCCGTGCTCCTCGTAGGAACCGTGGGAGAAGTTGAAACGGGCCACGTTCATGCCGTTTGCGATCAGGTCGCGCAGGACATCGCCCTTATCGGTAGAAGGGCCCAGGGTGCAGATGATCTTCGTTTTTCTCATAAAATACCTCCAACGTTTACGCTATAATGCTCTCTATCTTGACGCAGCAGCCCAAGCTGGCTGCTCTCTGGCGGGCAGTGATTGCTTTGCGCCCGCGGCGGCAGTATACGCCAATATGGCTGTTTCAAAAAACCATACCACTATACATTATAAGCTCTTGGATACAATAGCGCAAGAAAAATCTTTGCAAAGAAACTGCTAAGATTTCATCAGGTTTGAACAAAAAACTTTCCACCACAAAGCGCTTGCATAACCGGCGGGATTTGCTTATAATGAAGGTAAGCAAAAGTGCGACTGTTCCGGGGCAGCCCGGAGGAAAATGGAGTGAAAACATATGGAAAAGCGTGTATTTTTGATCGTACTGGACAGCTTTGGCATCGGTGCGGAGCCGGATGCAGCCGCCTTTGGCGACGAGGGCACCAACACGCTGGGGGCCATTGCAGGGCATCCCAATTTCAACTGCCCCAACCTAAAAAAGCTGGGCCTGTTCAACATTGACGGTGTGACCGCGGGCGAAAAGACCGACGCGCCCGCCGGTGCCTTTGCTCGCCTGCAGGAGCAGAGCATGGGCAAGGATACCACCATCGGCCACTGGGAAATCGCTGGTGTGGTCAGCCCGAACCCGCTGCCCACCTTCCCCAACGGCTTCCCGGAGGAGCTCATTCAGGACTTTGAGGCAAAAACCGGCCACAAAGTCCTCTGCAATCTGCCCTATTCCGGCACCGAGGTGCTGAAGGACTACGGCGAGCAGGCCATGAAGGAAAATGCCCTCATCGTCTACACCAGCGCCGACAGTGTGTTCCAGGTGGCTGCCCACGAGGAGCTGGTGCCCGTGCCAGAGCTTTACCGCTACTGCGAGATCGCCCGCGAGATGCTGAAGGGTGCGTACGGCGTGGGCCGTGTCATCGCCCGGCCCTTCCTGGGCAGCAGCGCCGAGACCTTCTACCGCACCACCAACCGCCACGACCTGAGCCTGAAGCCGCCCCGTGCCACTATGCTTGACCTGCTGAAGGAGGCCGGCAGGGATGTCATCGCCGTGGGCAAGATCTTTGATATCTTTGACGGACAGGGCGTGACCGAAAAGATCAAGACCACCGGCAACACCAATGGCATCGCCTTCACCAAGGCATTGCAGACCCGGGATTTCGAGGGTCTGGCCTTTGTGAATCTGGTGGATTTTGATATGCTCTACGGCCACCGCCGCGACGTGCCCGGCTATGCCGCCGCCGCCACCGAATTTGACCGCTTCCTGGCCGACTTCATCCCCGGGATGCGGGAGGGCGACCTGCTGATGATCACCGCCGACCACGGCTGCGACCCCTCCTACACCAAGACCACCGACCATACCCGCGAGTATGTGCCGTATCTGGTCTGCGGCAAGGGCGTGAAGCCCGGTGTGGACCTGGGCACCCGGCTCTGCTTTGGCACCATTGCACAGACCGTGTGTGAATATCTGGGTGTGGATGCTTCCAGCCTGGACGGCCACAGCGTGTTGCAGGAGATCATGAAGTAATATGAGCCCTCTCAGTCATGCGACAGCGCGACTGAGAGGGCTATTTTTGTGTAAAGTCTTGAACAATATAGTCAGTTGTGGTAGACTAGCACATGCACGCCCGGTGCGTACAAAGTTTACGCCGGGTGCAGGAATTGATATGGTTTCAGAATAGAAGGAGACTATCACATGAGAATCAATCGTACTCTGGGTCTGGCACTGACCGCTGCTGTGCTGGCTGTTGCCATGACTGGCTGCTCCAATAGTGCATCTTCCACCGCATCCTCCGCTGCTTCCAGCGAGGCTGCTTCCTCTGTGGCCGCTTCCAGCGAAGCTGCCGAGAGCGAGGCCGCTGCCGCCAGCGTTGTCAGCACCGAGGATCTGGATGTGAACGGCACCACCTACTCCGCTGACTGCTACGGCGAGTTCACCCTGTCCAACGGCGACACCATGAAGCTGTGGAAGGTGAACGGCGCTTACGCAGACCTGAGCGCTCTGCCCATGAAGGGCATGGCCGAGGAGTTCCCCATCGAGGCCGAGGCTGAGCAGATCTATGTTGCTGACGTGACCAGCAACGGCGAGACCACCCGCCAGTATCTGCGCACCGACAAGGCTGGCCGCAACGGCACTGTCTCTGTCAAGACCTTTGAGCTGGGCGACGCTGAGTAATCGCGCTTCCCTGTAAGATCAGTAGACAACAAGCCCCGGACCTTTTGCAAGGCCCGGGGCTTGTGCTGTTTTATCCTGTTTTATTCTCCGCTGCTGCTGGAACCGAACAGGGCATCCAGCACGGTGGAAGCGGCCTGATGCAGGGAGTTGGCAGCAGATTCCACCTGCTCCTGCGTGGGCAGAGAGATAGAAGGTGTTTCTGCTCCACCGGTGGATTCACTGCTGGCTTCACTCTCAGCAGGTGCTTCGGTGGAAGCCTCGCTCTCGGCAGGCGCTTCGGGGGTGGGTTCTGCGGGCTGCTCATCGGCAGGCTGTTCCGCAGGCACGCTCTCGGCAGGTTCCTCCACAATGATGCTGTCGGGCGATTCCTCCACAGAGGTGCCCGCGTTGGGGTCAGCTGTGGGGGTGAATACCTCGGTCTTTTCGGGGGTCTGCTGGGTATCGCTCACGGTGCCCTCGCCGCCCAGAACGGATGCGATCAGCTCCTTGGCCTGGTTGACCGAGTTCTCATCCGGCTTCATCACATAGAGGCTCTGACCCTTTGCGGAGTAGCACTGGGAGCTCTTGCCGCTGGTGCCGGTCACGGCATAGCTCTGGATGTCCCAGTCAGACAGGCTTGCCAGCTGCATCCGCACCAGTGCGGAGATCTGCTCCTGAGAAAGGCTGGTCACAAAGCAGTCGGACACAGCATCCATCAGTTTGGAGAAGCTCATCAGCACGGTGGGAGATTTGATCTTGTTCATCATGGCATCGATGACTTTCATCTGGTTGATGCCACGCTGGATATCGCCGGAGGCAAAGGCGTGACGCTCACGGGCAAAGGCCAGAGCGCTCTTGCCGTCCAGATGGTTCCAGCCCTCGGCAAAGGTGGTGGGATCATAATAGCCGGGGCTGCCCACCGAGGTGAACGCCTGATCGGAGTAGACATCCACGCCGCCCACGGCATCGATGATGCTGATGAAGCCCGCAAAGTTGATGCGGAGGTATTGGTCCACATTGACCCCGTACAGGTTGCCCAGGGTTGCCATGCTGGTCTCCACGCCGTACAGACCGGCATGAGTCAGCTTGTCCTTGCTGCTGGTACCCGCCAGATCAACGTAGTAATCGCGGGGGGTGTTGATGAGCGCCACCCGTTTGGTGGAGGGGTTGACCACGGCAAGGATGTTCACATCGCTGCGGGCCTTTTCGGTCAGTTCGCCGCGGTTGTCCACGCCGCTCAGGTAGACCACAAAAGGCTCCTTGGTGATCTTGTTGGCCTCGGTGCCGGTGACAAGGCCGGAGGTCACGTTATCCAGTGCACTCAGGCCCTGCTGCGCCCAGACACAGCCCAGCGCCAGAAAGGCGCACAGGAACACCGAGAACACCCGGGATACCTTGCGGGGGGCGCTGTACTCCTGGCAGCGCTTGACCAGCAGCCAGAACAGCACCAGCAGTGCCGCAATGATGACCAGATACAGCGCGGGCAGCATCTGGGTGCGCCAGAGCTGGAAGAAGGCCGCAATGCTCAGAATGGCTTGTACGATCAGCAAAACAGTACCTCGTTTCGGGTTGGCCGCGCCGGTATCCGCATCCGGCCTGCGGCGGGGGGGCTTTGACTCCGGGGCAGGCCCGCCGGTATGCTTCGGCGGCTTGGGCGGTGCAGGCGGCGGGGTGGGAGCGGCAGTTTCCGGCGCAAAAAAGGCCGCGCTGTCCACCTCCACAGTTTTTTCTTCCGGTGGGCGGTGGCCCCGGTGGATGTGCCGGGTGCTGTCATCGTCCGTGTGGGAACGGGAAGTTTCATCAAACATAGGAATTCTCCTTTTTGACATGTCCTCAGGCAAGGGGCACGATGGTCAGAACGGCCCGTGCCGGCAGGCAGGTGGCCGTCTGATCCTCCTGCGAGATCCAGCCAAAGCTTTCGCAGATGTGGTCAGGGCAGGGGGAATCAATGAACCGTGCCGCGCCGTCCTTGACCTCGATGTGCACCGTCAGATAGCCGGTGTCGATGTCATAGACGGCATCCCTGTCCAGAGAGATCTTCTGCACCGTGTTCGCATCGCCGTAGATCAGCTCCGCGCCCAGGGTGCTGCCGCTCTGCCCGGCACTGCGGAGGTAAAAAAGCACCCCCGCGATCACCAGAACAACAGCGGCGAACAGTAAATTGACCCAGAGATTTTTTTTCTGCTTCATGGCTCAGGCATCCTTCTGGGGGAACAGCTGTTCCAGCTCGGCCAGCCACAGGGCGGCGCAGGCATCGCTGGGCATCCGCCAGTCCCCGCGCGGCGAGAGGGTCACGCTGCCAATCTTGGGGCCGTCGGGCAGGCAGCTGCGCTTGAACTGCTGGGCAAAGAACCGCCAGTAGAAGTTGCGCAGCCACTTGTAAAGCACCGCGTCCGGGTATTCCTCCCGGCCCGCAAAGGCTGCCCTGGCCAGCCGGAAGATCTTTGCCGGGCCAAAGCCGAAGCGGAGTACATAATAAAGGTAGAAGTCGTGCAGTTCATAGGGGCCCACCAGATCCTCGGTGCGCTGTGCGATCTCGCCGTTGTCCTTGGCGGGCAGCAGCTCGGGGGACACAGGGGTGTCGAGGATGTCCAGCAGCACCTCTTTCAGGGCCGGGGTGGCGGCAATGTCGGCTTCGTACCGGACAAGGTGGCGCACCAGCGTTTTGGGTACGCCTGCGTTCACGCCGTACATGCTCATGTGGTCACCGTTGTAGGTGGCCCAGCCCAAGGCCAGCTCGGAAAGGTCGCCGGTACCCACCACCAGACCGCCGGTGCGGTTGGCGGTGTCCATCAGCTCCAGAGTGCGCACGCGGGCCTGACCATTCTCGTAGGTCACGTCCAGCACGCTCTCGTCCTGGCCGATGTCCCGGAAGTGGCTGTGCACTGTGGCGGCAATGTCGATCTCGGTAAAGCTGACGTGCAGCTCGTCACAGAGGATCTCTGCATTGCTGCGGGTGCGCTTGGTGGTGCCAAAGCAGGGCATGGTCACGGCCAGCACATCGGTGGTGGGGCGGCCCAGCTGCTTCATGGCGCGGACAGCCACCAGCAGGGCAAGGCAGCTGTCCAGACCGCCCGAAATGCCGATGACAGCTGTTTTGGCGCGGGCGTGCTCAAGACGCTTGGCCAGGCCATCGGCCTGCATCTTCAGGATCAGCTCACAGCGCTCGGCACGCAGCTGCTCGTTGTGGGGGATAAAGGGGGTGGGGTCTACCCAGCGGGTCAGCACGGTGTCGGTCAGGGTCAGGTCGAACTCCACGGTCTGGTAGCCCTCGGTGCTGGGCTCAAAGCTGGTGTTGCGCGCCCGCTCCGACTCCATCCGCTGGCAGTCCAGCTCCGTCTCGGCAAGGCCGCCTGCAAAGGGCTTTACCTCGGCCAGCAGGGTGCCGTTCTCGGCGATCAGGTCGTGGCCTGCGAACACCATGTCCTGGGTGCTCTCGCCGTGGCCTGCCGAGGCGTACAGGTAGCCGCAGAGCAGACGGGCAGACTGGTTTTCCACCAGTGCCCGGCGGTACTCGGCCTTGCCTACCGTTTCATCGCTGGCCGAGAGGTTGGCGATGACGGTAGCGCCAGCCAGTGCGTGGAAGGTGGAGGGCGGCAGGGCGCTCCACAGGTCCTCGCAGAGCTCCACGCCCAGCACAAAGCTGGGCATCTGGCGGCAGCGGAAGAGCAGGGAGGTGCCGAAGGGAACATCCTGCCCGCAGACATTCACCCACTCCACCTCGGTGGAACCGGGGGTGAACTGCCGCTTTTCATAGAACTCGCCGTAGTTGGGCAGGTACGTTTTGGGAACCAGACCCAGCAGCTGCCCGCGGCAGAGCACGGCAGCGCAGTTGTACAGCTTACCCCGTACCATCAGGGGCAGGCCCACAAGGGCCACGGTGTCCAGCTCCCGGCTGGCATCCAGCAGCTCCTGCAGGCCGGTCAGGGCTCCCTGCTGCAGGGTGCGCTGCAAAAACAGGTCGCCGCAGGTATAGCCGGTCAGGCAGAACTCAGGGAACACGGCCAGCTTTACGCCGCGGGCGGCGGCGGCACGCAGCTCCGTGAGGATCTGCCGGGTGTTGTAGGCGCAGTCCGCCACCCGAAGCGCGGGCGAGAGGGCTGCTGCTTTCAAAAAACCATCTTTCATCGGAGGATTTCACATCCTGTCTCTCTTGTTTGCCCACGGCGAACAACTGTGCTCCCGTGGTGAGGATAGTATACCACACTCTGACCAAAACGAAAAGAGGGCTGTTATCAACCCTCTCTGCCTCTGCGCCTGACGGCGGGGCAAAGAAGGGTTCTAACAACCCCCTGCAGATACACCAAATGGAAAACGAGATGGACCGTAAGCCGGGTTCTGTATTAAACGACGATCTGTCTAGGCCTGCCATTGCTGACAGGCTCGTGCCGCCTTCGGGACACGCGAGCAGCGCTGTACGTCCCATATAGGCGTTGCTTCCGGTAGGGTTTACAAAGCCGCATAGTCACCCATGCGCTGGTGAGCTCTTACCTCGCCCTTTCATCCTTACCGCATTGCTGCGGCGGTTTCCTTTCTGTTGCACTTTCCCTGAGGTCACCCTCGGCTGCCGTTAGCAGTTACCGTGCTCTGTGAGGCCCGGACTTTCCTCAGAGCGGTCAAAGCCGCCCCGCCGCCGTATGTTCCACTCGTTTTCTGTTCCCCATAATACCATAAAAAAACAAGATTTGCAAGTGACGATAAAATTTGGTATAATAAATTTAAATATGGCGTGAAATTTTTGGGGAGGGACAACGGATGCAGCTGCTTTTCAATGTCCCACCCGAAGCCGATGGCGTGCTGCTGCGCGGCTTTCTGCGCCGGTGTGCCGTCTCCACGGAGCTGGCCCGGGCGGTCAAATTCCATGGCAGCGGCTTTTTTGCGGACGATGCGCCCATTCTGGCCAACCGCCGCGTGCAGGCGGGGCAGATCATCCGCTTTGCGCTGCCCGCCGACGGCCCCGGCGTGGAGCCGCAGCCTGAGATCCCGGTCAGGGTCGTTTACGAGGATGCTTTTGCCGTGGTGCTGGAAAAACCGCCCCATCTGGCGGTCCACCCCACCCTGAACTACCCCCGGGATACCCTGGCCAACGGCTATGCCGCCTGGGCGGCTGCCCACGGCGAAAGCCCGGTGTTCCGCCCGGTGAACCGGATCGATAAAGACACAAGCGGGCTGGTGCTGGCCGCAAAGAACGGCTATGCCGCGCCCCTGCTGGCCGAGGGCGTAGAGAAACTCTATTACGCCATCGTGGAGGGCGAACTGCCCCTTGGCCCCGGAGTCATCGATGCCCCCATTGGCCGGAGAGGGGACAGTATCATCGGGCGGTGCGTGACCCCCGAGGGCAAGCCCAGCCGCACCGAGTATACCATATTAAGGGCAGCGCAGGGCCTGAGCCTTGCCGCCTGTGTTCCCGTGACGGGCCGCACCCATCAGATCCGGGTGCACTTTGCATCCATCGGCCACCCGCTGGCCGGGGACGACCTTTACGGCGGGCAACGTGACCGCATTGCCCGGCAGGCGCTCCATTGCGCCCGGCAGAGTTTCCGGGTGCCGGCTTACACCGAGGTGCCCGGCGGCATCCGGCTGGAAACGCCGGTGGAGGAACACGCCCGCACCGTTGCAGTGGAGAGCCCCCTGCCCGAGGATATGCGGGCATTGCTGGATGCTGAAATATGAAAATACGGTGAAACCTCTGTGAAAGCTCTGCCCAAATTTTGTGACAAGCCTTGTATCGGCCCGAGCAGAGTGTATAATTGATATGAATTTGTAACTTTCGACCCAAAACGTCAGGAAGGAGCAACCCCTTTTGATCGAAGAAAAAACAAAGGAGCCGCAGAGCCAGGCTCCTGCAGCGCCGGTGAAGGGCAGAGAAAAACTGCGAAGCTTCTGGGCAAAGGTCCAGATCTCCGGCCTGCTGCGGCGGCACCGTTTCCGCCGCAAAACGCAGCGGCACATGAATGATGTGGCCAAAAAGCTGCGGGCCAGTGCCGTGGTGCTGACAGTTGGCGAGGCACTTTATGCACTGGGCTTTGCGGCAGAGTACATGGTGGTGCGCACAGGGCGCGGCATTGCTGCCGTGGCCCACAGACTGGCCCGCTGGTGCAGGAATGCCCGGCATACCATCATTGCAACAGCCTTTCCCGGTGCGGCGCAGATGTTCAAGGATCTGCTGGCACCGCTTTACCTGTTCTTCAAGGGCCTCGGCGCTGTGGCGGCCCACGCCAACGACGTGCGCCGGGAGCGGGGCTTTGGTGCTTCCGTAAAAGCGGCCGGGCGCTATTTTGTGGGCGGGCTCAAGCGCAACCTGAGCCTGCTGCCCCGGACAGCAATGTACATCCTGCCCCTGTGTATGCTGGCCGTGTTCGTCACGGTCTGGAACAGGACGATGGCCCAGCCCTATGCGCTGGCTGTGCAGGTGAACGGCCAGACCGTTGGCTATGTGGCCAATGAGGAAGTGTTCAACCTCGCAAAAGAGGATGTGATGCAGCGCATCAACTACGCCGGTTCGGACAAGACCGAGCTGACCATCGAGCCGACCTATACCATCTCTGTGACCCACAAGACCATGGACGAGAGCGAGACGGCAAACGCCATTCTGCAGAGCGCCAGTGACCAGATCAGTGAGGGCACCGCCCTGTATCTGGACGGGGAACTGACGGCAGTCTGCTCCGATGGTGACACCCTGCGTAGCTATCTGGAGAGCCTGCTGGCCCCCTACGAGGATCAGACGGACGAGAATATCAGCGTGGGCTTTAACAAAAATGTGACGCTGGAAGATGGAATCTACTTCAACGACAGCTTTGAGGATGACAATTCCATTGAGGATATGCTGACCGGCGTGCAGCAGCAGGAGAAGATCTATACGGTCAGGGCGGGCGATACCCTGTGGGACATTGCCCAGAAGAACGACCTGACCTTCCGGGAGCTGTGTGCCCTGAATACGAATTTCAAGGGTGCTCCCCTGACCGAGAACTCCAATATCCAGGAGGGCGACCAGCTGATCGTGACCAAGCAGGAGGCTCTGCTGGAAGTCCGCATCACCAAGGTGGAGACGCGGGAGGAGGAAATCCCCTTCGGCACCGAGACCACCCAGTCCAACGAGTACACCAAGGGTACCACCAAGACCCTGCAGGAGGGCCAGAACGGCCTGCGCCGCGTCACCATGCAGAACGTCTACGATACCAATGGCGCGCTGCTGGAGCAGACCATCCTTTCCACCGAGACCATCCGGGAGCCGGTGAACAAAAAGGTGGTCGTTGGCACCAAGAAGGTCACGAAGTACGGTGCGGCGGCATACATCGGTGGCAGCGGTCAGTTCATCTGGCCTGTGCCGGGCTACCGCAACTGCTCACGCTGGTATAGCAGCGGCCATAAGGGCGTGGATATCTGTGCCTCTGCCGGTACGCCCATCTATGCATCGGCGGGCGGCACCGTGACCAAGGCGGGTTATAACAAGGCCGGTGCCGGTACGGGCTATGGTTATTCTGTGATCATCAGCCACTCCGGCGGCTATACCACGGTCTATGCCCACTGCCTGTCTCTGGCGGTCAGTGCGGGCCAGACCGTGCGGCAGGGCCAGCTCATCGGCTATGTGGGCAGCACGGGCCGCTCTTCCGGCAACCACTGCCACTTCGAGATCCGCCGCAATGGCTCGTACATCGCACCGCAGAGCGTGTTCCCCGGAAAGCGATAAATCAGAACAGAACCTCTCCGGCAATGCGAAGCATAAACTTAGCTCCCCTATCAGGCAACAACGACGACCGCCGCCAGTGGCGGATGAAGAGAGGCGTTGTTGGGGCAGCGGCCAGCAGGACACGAGTGCAATACTTTGCACGAAGTGGACGCTGGGAGCCGCAACTCGTATGCTGGCGTGAAGCGCCCGAGAGGTTTATTTTACAAACAAAAAGGAGAATGATTATGGCAACACCCCACATCAGCGCTGAAAAAGGCGATTTCGCAAAGACCGTCCTGATGCCCGGCGATCCGCTGCGGGCAAAGTTCATCGCGGATACCTTCCTCAAGGATGTCCGCCAGGTCACCGGTGTCCGTGGAATGCTGGGCTTTACCGGCACCTATGAGGGCCGCCCCATCAGTGTGATGGGCAGCGGCATGGGAATGCCCTCCATCGGCATCTACTCCTACGAGCTGTACAAGTTCTACGATGTGGACAACATCATCCGCATCGGCTCTGCCGGCAGCTACACCGACAAAGCCAAGCTGTTCGATGTGGTGCTGGCCGCCGGTGCTGTGAGCGAGAGCAATTATGCCCGGGTCCAGAGCGGCTTTGAAGGGGACCTCACCCTGCCCAGCCAGACCCTGAACGACAAGCTGCGTGCTTCTGCCGCAAAGCAGGGCATCCCCCTGATCGAGGGCAACATCCATTCCTCCGATGTGTTCTATCGCCAGCCCTCCGATGAAAAGCCCACCTACTGGGAAAAGCTGCGGGATGAGCGCGGCTGCCTGTGTGTGGAGATGGAGAGCTTTGCCCTCTTCGCCAACGCTCAGGTTCTGGGCAAGAATGCCGCCTGCCTGCTGACCATCTCCGACAGCTTTGTCTCCCCGGAGATCACCACCGCCGAGCAGCGTCAGACCAGCTTCACCAACATGATGAAGGTCGCACTGGGTGCGGAGTACTGATTTGCATTCACAAAAAGGGTTGTTGTCACACGACAACAACCCTTTTATGTTTTAAGTGTCACTATAATGTCCGAAACAGGATGCGATGATGATACTGCCAACTCATTTAATCTACCTCGATCAAATCGTGCTCGGTGAGCTTGGCTTTTCTGGTATCGATGTCGTGGACGATCTGGCGAAGATGATTGATGTTGCTTTCCGAGTAGAACGGGTCGGCGGAAATCTCAAAGGGAATGCGGTGCTCCCGGGAAACTTTTTTGGCGAAAATCGTGAATGCCGTTGTCATAGAAAGTCCCATCTCGGCGCAAACCTCTTCCATGCTGCGTTTCAGGTCTGGGTCCATCCGGAAGTTCACATTGACTGCATTTGCCATTCTAATACACCTCCTTCTTGATTCTATTATATGCGTCTGTAATGAAAAATGCAAGAACTTTCGTTACATAATAAATGGATAACGAGAAATCTCTTGAAGAATTTGAGAACACGCCGTATAATTGAAGTGCAAAAGAGGGGATGAAAGATGGACGACTTTCAACCAAATCAGGATATCTGCCTTGTACCTTATTACCCAGCCTATGAAATTGCCCTTCCGTGGTATCAGGACGCAGAACTGTGCCATCATGTAGATAATCAGAATCGCATTTATGACCTGCCTATCCTGAAAAATATGTACCAGTATCTGGATAGTCATGGTGATTTGTTCTACATTGGATATAAGGGCATTCTGTGCGGAGATGTATGCTTGCAGACAAGCGGAGAAATTTCGATTGTGGTCTGCAAAGAGTATCAGAATCGGCACATTGGGAGAACAGTGATTGGGAAGATTCTTGCACTGGCAAAAGAGAAGAAATATCCGCAATGCTATGCAGAAATTTATTCCTTCAACAAGCAGTCCCGCAAAATGTTTGAAAGTATAGGATTTGTTCAGAAAGACGCAGAAACGTTTGTTTATACTTTAGAATGAAAAGGAGGCCCCTATGACCAATCTGACTTTAGACGAAAAGAAAGCCCTGATCCGGATGGCACTGGAAGCCCGGGAGCAGGCCTATGTGCCTTACTCCGACTTTATGGTGGGTGCTGCCCTGCGGGCCGAAGATGGCCGCATCTTCACCGGCTGCAATGTGGAAAACGCTGCCTTTACCCCCACCAGCTGTGCCGAGCGCACGGCCCTGTTCAAGGCGGTGAGCGAGGGCGTGACCCGCTTCACCGACATTGCCGTGGTGGGTTCCCGCCGTGGCGAGGTGAACAAGCAGATCACCTCGCCCTGCGGGGTCTGCCGTCAGGCGCTGTTTGAATTCGGCGGGCCGGAGCTGAATGTCATCATGGCAAAGACCCCCGATGATTTCATCGAGCGCAGCATGGACGAGCTGCTGCCCTTCGGCTTTGGCCCCTCCAACGTGGCGGGCAACAAAGCCGTGGAAGAGTGAGGCGGGAAGCGGAGATTTTGCCGAAATTGGCGAAATAGTACGACTTTTACACGAATTTTACAAAAAATCTGTAAAGATTTTGTAATCGGAAATGCCTTGCTTTCCTCACATGACCCGGCTATACTTGGGTCAGTAAATGTGCAAGTGTGCGCATTCCCTTTGTAAAGCGCAATTTTTAATGTATAAAAAGGAGAGTTTTCTTATGATGATTTCTCGTCGTAACTTCTTGGCTGTGGCTGGCGCTGCAGCTGCTGCCGCTGCTCTGACCGCCTGCGGTGGTTCTTCCTCTTCCACCAGCACCGCTTCTTCCACTGCTTCTTCTGCAGCTTCTGAGGCTGGCTCCGAGGCTGCCAGCAAGATCACAAAGGTCGCTCTGACCTGCGATACCGGCACGATCGATGACGAGAGCTTCAACCAGGCTTGCTGGAGCGCTGTTTCCAGCTACATGGGCGATGACTGCCAGTACTACATCCCCGAGGCTGACGCTTCCGATGAGGACCGTGAGACCATGATCCGTCAGGCTGTCAACGATGGCGCTGAGGTCATTGTCTGCGTCGGCTACCTGTATGGTGCTTCTCTGGCATGGGCTGCTGAGCAGTACCCCGATGTCAAGTTCGTCGCTATCGATGTCACCCAGGGCGATATCGGCACCGATGAGATCCCCTCCAACTGCTACTGCATCACCTTCAAGGAGGAGCAGGCAGGCTATCTGGCAGGTTACGCCATTGCCAAGGACGGCAAGACCAAGCTGGGCTTCCTGGGCGGCATGGCTGTTCCCGCTGTCATCCGTTACGGCTACGGCTTTGTGCAGGGCGCTGATGCTGCTGCTCAGGAGCTGGGCCAGAACATCGACATCAACTACTTCTACGGCGGCCAGTTCTACGGCGATGCCAACATCACCTCCCGTATGGAGGGCTGGTACTCCAACGGCACTCAGGTCGTCTTTGCCTGCGGCGGCGGTATCTACACCTCCGCTGTTGAGGCTGCCCTGAAGAACAACGGCTACGTCATCGGCGTTGACGTTGACCAGAACTACATCGGCGCAAACGGCGTTGCTGATGGCACCTATGCTTACAACCCGTTCATCACCTCCGCTATGAAGGGCCTGTCTGAGGCTGTTTCTACTTCTCTGTCCGACATCGAGGCAGGCGAGTGGAGCACCATCGCAGCGACCAACGGCAACTTTGGTCTGGAGGACGGCGATTACATCGGCCTGCCCACCGATGAGGACAGCTGGAACTTCGAGACCTTCACGGTTGAGGAGTACGAGGAGCTGAAGCAGAAGATCGCTTCCGGCGAGATCGTTGTTGACAACAGCTCTGACGACGCTACCAAGCCCACCGTCAGCGAGTTCACCAACGTCACCTACATCCAGTAAAATTTGAACAGTCCGCAAGGGCTGCAGGGAACGACCCTCTCCGTCATTGCCGCCAGGCTTTGACGGAGAGGGTCGTTTTTGTCTCGCGAAAAATCGTGCAGCTTGCACAAAAGTAATACTTATAAGAGTACATCCCGCCAAAAAATCAAAAAGAAGTGTGCAAAACTGCAAAAATACGGTATAATGGTACACAGAATAGTATAGGTGTCGATTTGACACGAAAGGAGAGTGAGCAGATTGGCAGAGGATTTTGTGATCGAGATGCTCCACATTACCAAGGAGTTCCCTGGAATCAAGGCAAACGATGATATCACCCTGCAGCTGCGCAAGGGCGAGGTACATGCCCTGCTGGGCGAAAACGGCGCTGGCAAAAGTACGCTGATGAGCGTGCTGTTCGGCTTGTACCAGCCGGAAGCCGGTAAGATCCTCAAGAACGGCAAGGAGGTCGCCGTCCGCAACCCCAACGATGCAAACGCGCTGGGCATCGGCATGGTGCACCAGCACTTCAAGCTGGTGGAATGCTTCAGCGTGCTGGATAACATCATTCTGGGCGTGGAGCCCAATAAGCTGGGCTTTTTGCAGAAGGCTGAGGCCCGCAAGAAGGTCATGGCCCTGAGCGAGAAGTACGGCCTGCGTGTGGACCCCGATGCACTCATCAGTGATATCTCTGTTGGTATGCAGCAGCGTGTTGAGATCCTGAAGATGCTCTACCGCGACAACGAGATCCTGATCTTTGATGAGCCCACTGCTGTTCTGACCCCGCAGGAGATCGACGAGCTGATGGAGATCATGCGCGGGTTCAAGAAGGAAGGCAAATCCATCCTCTTCATCACCCACAAGCTCAACGAGATCATGGCAGTGGCAGACCGCTGCACGGTTCTGCGTAAGGGCAAGTATATGGGCACTGTGGACATCAAGGACACCACCAAGGAAGAGCTTTCCCGCATGATGGTCGGCCGCGATGTTCAGCTGCAGGTGGACAAAAAGCCCGCCGCCCCCGGTGAGGTGGTGCTGGACGTGCAGAATGTTACCATGCACAACGCCCAGCACAAGAAGGATGCCGTCAAGAACGTCTCCTTCCAGGTGCGTGGCGGTGAGATCGTCTGTCTGGCGGGCATCGAGGGCAACGGCCAGACAGAGTTTGTCTACGGCCTGACTGGTCTGGAAAAGTTCAACAGCGGCAAGGTGCTGCTGGACGGCAAGGAGATCACCAACGAGAGCATCCGCCAGCGCTCCAAGGACGGCATGAGCCATATCCCTGAGGACCGCCACAAGCATGGTCTGGTGCTGGATTACAGCCTGGAGAACAACATGGTGCTCCAGCGCTACTGGCAGCCCGAGTTCCAGCACAACGGCTTTATCCGCAGTGAAAAGGTGCGGGAGTACTCTGATAAGCTGATCGCCCAGTATGACGTGCGCAGCGGCCAGGGCAGCGCCACCATCGTGCGCAGCATGTCCGGCGGCAACCAGCAGAAGGCGATCATTGCCCGTGAGATCGACAAAGACCCCAAGCTGCTGGTGGCAGTGCAGCCCACCCGCGGTCTGGATGTCGGTGCCATTGAGTATATCCACAAGCAGATCGTGAATGAGCGCGACAGGGGCAAGGCTGTGCTGCTGGTCAGTCTGGAGCTGGACGAGGTGATGAACCTCTCTGACCGGATCCTTGTGATGTACGAGGGTGAGATCGTGGGCGAGTTTGACCCCAAGACCACCACGGTCCAGGAGCTGGGCCTGTACATGGCCGGTGCCCGCAAGCAGGGAAAGGAGTAAGCAGAAATGAAAAACAAAAAACTTTCCCACAACGGGCTACAGGGTTCTGTCACCAGCGTGATGGCTGCCCTGCTGTGTATCCTGATCGGTCTGTTTGTGGGTTTCCTCGTGCTGCTGGCCATCAACCCGGCCCACGCATGGGCAGACGGCTTTGTCCGCATCCTCAAGGGCGGCTTCCATGATGCCCCCTATGGTGTCGGCAAGGAGCTGGCCAACGCCGCGCCCCTGATTATGACCGGCCTTTCCGTGGGCTTTGCCTTCAAGACCGGCCTGTTCAACATCGGTGCCGCCGGTCAGTATACGCTGGGCGCTTACGGTGCCCTCTACTGTGCCATCATGCTCAAGCTGCCCTGGTTCGTCTGCCTGCTGGCTGCGGCCATTCTGGGCGGTCTGTGGGGTGCCATCCCCGGTTTCTTCAAGGCCTACTTCAACATCAACGAGGTCATTACCTCCATCATGTTCAACTGGATCGGCCTGTACCTCGTCAATGAGCTGGTCTACCAGAACGGCACCGGCCCCATGTACGATGTGCGCAACACCCGCACCCTGAACCTGGGCAAGAACGCAGATCTCGCCCAGTCTGTCATCCCGGACTTCGGCCTGAACAAGCTGTTCCAGACCAACAGCACCACCATTGCCATCTTCCTGGCCGCTGCGGTGGCCATCCTGATCTGGGTGGTGCTGAACAAGACCACCTTTGGCTATGAGCTGAAGGCGGTCGGCCTGAACAAGAGCGCTGCCCGCTACGCCGGTATCAACGAAAAGAAGAACATCATCCTCTCCATGGCCATTGCCGGTGCGCTGGCAGGCTTTGGCGCGGGCCTGTTCTACCTGTCCAACGTGGGCCAGTGGAACCCCCTGAACTCCACCAGCCTGCCCGCCATGGGCTTCAACGGCATCTCCGTTGCCCTGCTGGCAAGCTCCAACCCCATTGGCACCATCTTCTCGGCCCTGTTCATCTCCCACATCTCGGTGGGCGGCACCTTCCTTTCCACCAAGTATTATCCCACGGAGATCGCCGACCTGATCAGCGGCATCATCATCTACCTGTGTGCATTCTCCATGCTGTTCCGCGGCAAGATCCAGAAGCTGCTGTTCAAGAATGCGGACAAGACCAATGTGAACGCAGAGCCTGCCCCGGCGGAAAAGGCCAACGCGAAGAAGGAGGGCAAGTAAGATGCTGCTTTTGATCAAATATACCCTGCTGTATGGCATCGTCCTGATGCTGGTGGCACTGGGCGGTATGTTCAGTGAGCACTCCGGCATCATCAACATCGCGCTGGAAGGCATCATGGTCATCGGCGGTGTGGCGGGTGTTCTGACCCTGACCATGCTTCCGGCCGACATGTCGCCGTTCCTGGTGGTGCTGATCTCGGTCCTGGTGGCTGCGCTGGCCGGTATTGTGTACAGCCTGCTTCTGGCCTTTGCTTCCATCAACCTGAAAGCGGACCAGACCATCGGCGGCACGGCCCTGAACCTGCTGGCCACCGCCATTGCCGTGGTCATTGCAAAGTATTTCAGCGACAGCGGCAGCGCCAAGCTGAACTATTCCAACAAGCCGTTCCTGTTCAGCATCGGCGGCCTGGAGCTGAGCATCTTTGTGCCGCTGGGCATCGTGCTGCTCGTCATCAGCTATGTGGTGCTGTACAAGACCCGCTTCGGTCTGCGCCTGCGCGCCTGCGGCGAACATCCTCAGGCCGCCGATTCTGTGGGCATCAACGTCTACAAGATGCGCTATGCGGGTGTGCTGCTTTCCGGTGCGCTGGGCGCCATCGGCGGTCTGGCATATATCGTGCCCCCGGTGCAGACCTGGAACTTTGAGGTCGGCGTGGCTGGCGCGGGCTTCCTTGCACTGGCTGTTATGATCTTTGGTCAGTGGAAGCCTTTCAACATCTGTGCCGCCGCCATGTTCTTTGCCGTGTTCAAGAGTTTGGCAAACATTGCGGATTCCACCTTCCTGGCACAGCTCCACTGGTCCAGCAACATCTATAACATGATGCCGTTCATCGCATCCATGATCATTCTGGCCTTTACCTCCAAAAACAGCATGGCCCCCAAGGCCGAGGGTATCCCTTACGACAAGGGTTCCCGCTGAGCGAGGTTTGTTCCAAGGGCGCAGCTGCTTTTCCGGGCAGCTGCGCCCTTGGTGTTCAAAACCCGACAAAGGAGACGGAATGTGGATTGCCTTTGTCAAAAAGTCTGTTATAATGGAATTTACTGAAAGTCATACTGTCAGACAGGAGAATTGCGATGCGTATTTATGATCTGATCGCGAAAAAGCGCGATGGCGGTACCCACACCCGGGAAGAGTTGGAAGCCATTGTCAACGGCTTTGTCAGTGGGGAAGTGGCCGATTACCAGATGGCTGCCTGGATGATGGCGGTCTACCTGCGCGGCATGACCAACGAAGAAACAGCCGAGCTGACGGACGTGATGGCCCACAGCGGCGTGATGGTCGATCTTTCCCCCATCCCCGGCATCAAGGTGGATAAGCACTCCACCGGCGGCGTGGGCGATAAGACCACCCTTGTGATCGCCCCTGTGGTGGCGGCCTGCGGTGTAAAGATCGCCAAGATGAGCGGCCGTGGTCTGGGCCATACCGGCGGCACCATTGACAAGATGGAGAGCGTGCCCGGCACCAGAACTGCCCTTTCGCAGGAGGAGTTCTTTGCCCAGGTGAACAAGATCGGGCTGTCGGTCATTGGCCAGAGCGAGGGCATTGCCGTGGCGGATAAGAAGATGTACGCCCTGCGGGATGTGACCGCCACGGTCAGCTGCATCCCTCTCATCGCCTCTTCCATCATGTCCAAGAAGCTGGCCTCCGGCTCCGATGCCATCCTGCTGGATGTGACCACCGGCACCGGTGCCTTTATGAAGACCGTGGACCAGAGCATTGAGCTGGCTGAGCTGATGGTCGCCATCGGCACCCACCATGGCCGCCGGGTGGCCGCCATGATCACCGATATGGACACCCCGCTGGGCCGTAACATCGGCAATAGCCTTGAGGTCATGGAGAGCATGGATGTGCTCAAGGGCAGGGGCCCTGCCGACCTGACCGAGGTCTGCCTGCAGCTGGCCGCCAATATGCTGGTGCTGGCAGGCAAGGGTACCCCGGCGGAGTGCCGTGCCATGGCACAGGCTGTGATCGCGGACGGCTCTGCCTTTGCAAAGTGCAAGGAGATGTTTGCGGCCCAGGGCGGCGACACCCGTGTGCTGGACGATTACAGCCTGTTTGAGCAGCCCGCAGCCAGCTTTGAGCTGCTGGCCGAGCAAGATGGCTACATCGTGGCCAACGATGCCGAGAAGATCGGCTCTGCCAGTGTGCTGCTGGGCGCTGGCCGCCAGAAGAAGGGTGACCCGCTGGACTTTGCGGCCGGCATCACCCTGCACAAAAAGCGCGGTGACTATGTGCACAAGGGCGAAAGTCTGGCCACCTTCTACGGTGCGGCAGATAAGTTTGAAGCCGCTGCTGCGGAGTACCGCAGCGGTCTGGTCTATGGTGCGGAAAAGCCCGAGGAGGCCCCGCTGGTCTACGCCCTGGTCACCAAGGACGGCGTGGAGCGCTACTGAGAAAGCATCCTTCCCGCAAGGCGGGAGGGACGGAAAGGACATTTTCTATGAAGATCATTCTGGTGGGCTGCGGCAAGGTCGGCACAGCGCTGGCACGTCAGCTCAGCGAGGAAGGCCACAATGTCACGGTCATCGATACCAACAAGGCCCGTGTGGAGCATATCAGCGAATCCTATGACGTGATGGGCATTACCGGCAACGGCTCCTCCATCGCAACGCTGTCCGAGGCGGGGATCGAGGAGGCGGACGTGTTCATTGCAGTCACCGGCTCGGACGAGCTGAACCTGCTCTGCTGCATGTTTGCCAAAAAGGCGGGCCATTGCCACGCCATTGCCCGTGTGCGCAACCCCTCCTACAGCCATGAGCTGGACTTCATCAAAAAGCAGATCGGCATTTCGGCCATCATCAACCCGGAGATGGCGGCGGCGCGGGAGATCTCCCACCTGCTGCGCTTCCCCGGTGCCAGCAAGATCGATACCTTTGCGGAAGGCCGGGTGCGGCTGATCAAGTTTACTCTGACCGAGGCACAGGCACTGGACGGCGTGGCCATCCGGGAGATCCCCACCCGGCTCAAGAGCGATATCCTGGTCTGTGCCGTGGAGCGCAACGGCGGGGTCATCATCCCCAACGGTAATTTTGTGCTCCAGACCGGTGATCAGGTCACTTTTCTTGCAACGCAGGAAAAGGCCCACGAGTTCTTCCAGCGCATCCATCTGGCCGTGCGCCCGGTGCGCAATGCCCTCATCGTGGGCGGCGGTGCCATTGCCTTCTACCTGAGCCAGGAGCTGCTGGAAAACCATGTCCGGGTGCGGATCGTGGAGCGGGACCCTGCCCGCTGCGATGTGCTGGCCCAGGCCCTGCCCGAGGCACAGATCCTGTGTGAGGACGGCTCCAACCGCGAGTTCCTGCTCTCCGAGGGCCTGACCTCCACCGAGGCCTTTGTGGCCCTGACCAACATCGATGAGGAAAATGTTCTGCTGACCCTGTTTGCCAAGAAGCATTCCAACGGCAAGTTGGTCACCAAGATCAACCGCCTGGAATTTGACGATATCCTGGCCGGGCTTGATCTGGGCAGCATCGTCTACCCCAAGTACATGACCTGCGATTACATCGTGCAGTATGTGCGCGCTTTGCAGAACGAGGCAGGCAGCAACATCAAGACCCTGTACCGCATTCTGGACGACCGCGTGGAGGCGCTGGAATTCACGGTCCATGAGAAGAGCCGCGCCACCGGTGTGCCCCTGAGCCAGCTCCACCTGAAAAAGAACCTGCTGCTCTGCTGCATCACCCGCGGCAACGAGATCAAGATCCCGCGCGGCGGCGATGAGATCCAGGTGGGCGACAACGTCATCGTGGTCACGCTGGAGCACGGCCTGCATGACCTGCGGGACATCGTGGAAGATTAACGGAGGCGCGGCATGAATTATGCGATCGTTCTGCGGCTGCTGAGCTACATCCTCTATTGCGAAGCCGCGCTGCTCCTGCTGCCTGCCATGGCCAGCCTGATCTACGGTGAGTGGATGGTGCTGGGCGTGTTCCTGTTCACGGCAGCACTTTCTGCGGTGGCGGGCGCTCTGCTCCACCGCATCAAGCCCAAGAGCCAGATCTTCTATATGCGGGAGGGCTTTGCCACCACGGCGCTCTGCTGGCTGCTCATCAGTGTGGTGGGCGCGGTGCCCTTTGTGCTTACGGGCAGCATCCCCAACCCGGTGGATGCCATGTTTGAGACCGTTTCCGGCTTCACCACCACCGGTGCCAGCATCCTGCCCGCTGTGGAGGACCTGCCCAGGGGCATCCTGTTCTGGCGCAGCTTCACCCACTGGATCGGCGGCATGGGCGTTCTGGTGTTCCTGCTCTCCCTGCTGCCCCTGACCGGCGGCTCCCATGTCAACCTGATGAAAGCCGAAAGCCCCGGCCCCCAGGTGGATAAGCTGGTGCCCAAGGTGCAGTCCACGGCAAAGATCCTCTATGGCATTTATTTTGGCCTGACTGTCATCGAGTTCGTGTTCCTGTTGTTCGGCGGGATGCCGGTGTTTGAGTCTCTGCTGACCTCCTTTGGTACAGCGGGCACCGGCGGCTTCGGCTTCCGCAATGACAGTTTTGCCAGCATGTCGCCCTATGTCCAGTGGGTCGTGACCATCTTTATGATCCTGTTTGGCGTGAACTTCAACGCCTATTTCCTGCTGCTGATGCGCCGCTTCCGCCGCGCTGCCGCCAGCGAGGAGGTGCGCGCCTACTTTGTGATCATCGGTGTGGCTGTGGTCATCATCACGGCCAACATTTACAGCATGTACAACGGCTTGGGCGAGGCCCTGCGCCACGCCGCCTTCCAGGTGGGCTCCATTATTACCACCACAGGTTTTTCCAGCTGTGATTTTGACCTGTGGCCCACCCTCTCCAAGGAGATCCTTGTCATGCTGATGTTTGTGGGTGCCTGCGCGGGCAGCACCGGCGGCGGCATGAAGGTCAGCCGCCTCCTGCTGATGGGCAAGACTGTGGGCAAGGAGCTCAAGCAGGCCCTTCACCCGCAGGTGGTTGCCCCCGTCCGGATGGACGGCAAGGTGGTCAACCATGAGACCATTCGCGCCACCAATGTCTATGTGGCCGCCTACATCTTCATCTTTGCGGCATCCTTCTTCCTCATCAGTCTGGATGACTTTGACATGGTGACCAACTTCACCGCCATTGCCGCCACGTTGAACAACATCGGCCCGGGCCTTGCCCAGGTGGGCCCCATGATGAACTTTGGCAGCTACTCCAATCCCGCCAAGCTGGTTATGATTTTTGACATGCTGGCGGGCCGTCTGGAGATCTTCCCCATGCTGGTGTTCTTTATGCCGGACACCTGGCGGCGGTTCTGAGCAAAATAACAAAGCGGATGCGCTCCCACCGGAACGCATCCGCTTTTTGCTGTATCAGAATTCCTGCGGCTTTTTCCCCAAGAGCGCCGCGCCGCTCAGCACGATGACCCCGCCCAGCAGGGCAAGGCCTGCACCGGCCTGCCCGAAGGCATCGCCGACGGCACCCACCAGAGGACTTGCAGGGATCATCAGCAGGCTGTAGGCCATGCCGTCCACGCTGATGAGGGTGGCTCGCTGGTCACTGGGGATGGCATCGTTCAGCTTCTGGCTCTCGTGGAGCAGATAGACCTCCAGCACACCCTGCACCAGCATCATGCCCAGGATGCCGCCCCAGGCGGGCGCAGTACCCACCAGCAGAGTGCCCACACCGCAGAGCAGGGCACAGGCCGTGTAGAGCTGCCGCATGGAGCGGCAGCTCACCCGGCGGCCGATCTCGGTGCCCGCCACGCAGGCCAGACCGCCCAGCAGCAGGGGAAGGAAGAGCAGCTCCGTGGGCCAGCCCAGCTCAACGAGCCGCTGCTGCAAAAACATTTTGGTCAGGTAACTGGGCACGCTGATGAGGGCGCTGGATGCGATAAGTTTCACCGCCATTGGGCAGGTGCGCAGGACATGCAGGCTGTCCCGCACCAGCTGGCGGAACTGTTCGGGCAGAGCGTGCAGCGGGTGCTTTTCCCGGCTGGCCTGTGATTCAGTGACGATGGGCTCCGCAAGCAGCATATTGGCAAGGGCGGAAGCACCCTCAAAGGCGGCGTTCAGCAGATAAAAGCCCACGTAGCCGAGAAACTGGTTCAGGATGCTGGCCATGGAGCCTATGGCGTTGGCCAGCATGGAGATCTGAGAGCCGTTGGCAGAGACCTGAATGTATTCTTCTTCGCAGCCTTCCTGCTTCAGGCTGTCGTAGAGCAGCGCCGTGGAGGTGCCGGAGAACATGGTCATGGCCAGCGCGTTCAGCCCCATGGCAAAACAGATGGTGAACAGGTCTGACGCAAAGGCCATCAGCAGGCTTTGCAGGACCATGCACACGCCGCCGGACACGAGGGTCTTTTTCCGGCCCAGCAGGTCTGCCGCCATGCCGCTGGGCACTTCACACAGCAGGCTGACAACATGGAACACGCTTTCGGCCAGGCCGATCTCCCACAGGGAGAAGCCTCGGGCCGCCAGCAGCGCCACCCATACCGCATCCGTGATGCGCAGGCCGGAGAAGAGATCGGTAGTGTAAATGCAGGCAAGCTGCTTTTTCAAATTGAGCTTACGTTTATGGTTCATGGGGAACACCCTTTCTATTTGTCGTTGTGAAATTTCAAAATAGAAAGTGTACCCTTGCTAACGAAAGTTTGCTGTGACCAAACCCCTCCGTCAATGCTGACGCATTGCCACCTCCCCTAATAGTGGAGGCCTTGGCAATCCGTGCAGAATTTCCGGTTTCGCCAGAGGCTCCCCTACTAGGGGAGCTGACGAGCGAAGCGAGTCTGAGGGGTTCAGGCAAAACAAAAGCGCCCAACAGCAAAGCTGCGCGGCGCTGAAAATCATGCTCCACGTCTTGCTGAAAGGTTTCCTCGATTTAGCTCCCCTACGAGAGGAGCTGGCTGCGCCAAAGCGCAGACTGAGAGGTTTTGTTTCCAATAAAAGGGTACACTTCGAGCCGGAACGTATTAAATCTGACCTTTTTTGAAAAAGATGCAGCCATTCCAACCCATCTGGGTGTACCCTCCTTTCAGTAAAACGTTACGCTTACAATACCATACTTTCGGCCAAAACACAAGCAAAACCGTAAAATTCAGGGAAAAAGTGCCGCCCCGGCTTGCAAACAGGCCCAAAGTGTGGTAAGATGATATCCGGTTATGAAACCTGAATATCTTGAAAACGCAGCGACGGAGAGAGTACGCATGCAGTTCCACAGCAAAGAGAGAAGCTTCACCGGCTGAAAGGGCTTCCGCGTGGGTGTGTGCCGAAGTTCGCTCCTGAGCGGCCTGCCCGAACGGCTTCTATTAGGGCAGGACGGCGCGCCCCGTTACGGCGTTTGAGAGCCGCCCTTCTTTGTGCAGGGCGGAAACCGGGTGGTACCGCGGAGCATTGGATTTGCAAAGGCTTCGTCCCTTTTGTCCGGCCAGAAATGGCCCGGCAGGGGACGGGGCCTTTTTTGCTGCCCCGCTTTGAAAACACGAACTGAGAAGGAGAGAATTTCCATGCAAGCAATGATCGACGAGCTGGCCAAACAGGCCGCAGAGAGCCTCGGTCAGGTCTCTTCCAAGGAGACGCTGGCCTCGTTCTGGCAGGAATATCTGAGCAAAAACGGCAAGATCCCCGCGCTGATGAAGAATCTGCGCTCTGTCGCGCCCGAAGAGCGCCCCGCCATGGGCAAGATCATCAACGAGCTCAAGCAGAAGGTGCAGGCAGACTACGATGCCGCCGCCGCCAAGGTGAAGGAGGCCGAGCTGGCCGCCCGCAACGCCGCTGAGACCGTGGACATCACCCTGCCCGCCAAGACCCGCACGGTGGGTGGTCTGCACCCCCTGACGCTGGTCACCAACCAGATCATCGACGTGTTCTCCGGCATGGGCTTTGCCGTGGCCGATGCACCTGAGATCGAGGACGACGACCACAACTTCACCCGCCTGAACGTGCCCAAGGATCACCCCGCCCGCGATATGCAGGATACCTTCTACCTGTCCGACGAGTTCCTGCTCCGCACCCAGACCTCCGGTGGCCAGATCCGCACCATGGACAGCCAGAAGCCGCCCATCAAGGTGCTGATCCCCGGCCGTGTGTTCCGTTCCGATTCCGATGCCACCCACAGCCCCATGTTCCACCAGATGGAAGGTCTGGTCGTGGATAAGGGTATCACCCTGGGCGACCTGCAGGGCGCGCTGAACACTTTTGTGCAGAAGCTGTTCGGCAAGGACACCCGCACCCGCCTGCGTCCCTCTTACTTCCCCTTCACCGAGCCCAGTGTGGAGGTCGATGTCAGCTGCTTTGAGTGCGGCGGCAAGGGCTGCCCCCTGTGCAAGCACACCGGCTGGATCGAAGTTCTGGGCGGCGGTGTTGTCAACCGCAAGGTGCTGGAGAACTGCAACATTGACCCGGATGAATATTCCGGCTTCGCCTTCGGCATTGGCATCGAGCGCATCGCCATGCTGAAGTACGGCATCAACAACATCGGCCTGATGTTCGAGAACAACCTGCAGTTCCTCAAGCAGTTCCATGAATAAGAGGGGAGAGAACAGACAATGAAAGTACCTTTCAGTTGGTTAAAAGAATTCGTTGATATCGACGTTACCGCTCAGGAGCTGGAGGAGAAGCTGTTCTCCTGCGGCTTTGAAGTGGAAGAGCTGATCCCGCTGGATGCAGGCATCAGCAAGGTGGTCGTTGGCAAGATTGTGGAGATGGAAAAGCAGGAGGGCACCCACCTGACCAAGTGTGTGGTGGACTGCGGTGACTACGGTCACGACATCCGCATCAGCACCGGTGCCGCCAATATGAAGCTGGGCGACTGTGTTCCCGCCGCTCTGGATGGCTCCACCCTGCCCGGCGGCATCAAGATCAAGGCCCGCAAGATGCAGGGCGTGGAGTCCAACGGTATGCTCTGCTCCGGCGAGGAGCTGGGCCTGAACGATGACCTGTTCCCGGGCTCTGAGGTCTATGGTCTGCTCATCCTGCCCGAGGATTCCGTTCCCGGCACCGACATCGCACCCGTTGTCGGTCTGGATGACTATATCTTCGATATCTCCATCACCGCAAACCGCCCGGACTGCCAGTCCGTGCTGGGCATTGCCCGCGAGGTCGCTGCCATTCTGGGCAAGCCCCTGCACATGCCCGCCATGGATTACAAGGCTGTCTGCGAGCCGGATGCTCCCATCAACGTCCAGGTGGAGGCCCCTGACCTGTGCCCCCGCTATATGGCGCACTACGTCCGCAACATCCGCATGGGCGAATCTCCCCGCTGGATGAAGCGCCATCTGGCCCTGTGCGGCCTGCGCTCCATCAGCAATGTGGTGGATATCACCAACCACACCCTGCTGGAAATGGGCCAGCCCATGCACGCCTTTGACCTGAACAAGGTCGCCGGCCGCACCATTGATGTGCGCCGTGCCCACGAGGGTGAGAAGATCGTGACCCTCGATGAAAAGGAGTTCACCCTGAACCCCAACAATCTGGTCATCTGTGATGCCGAGAAGCCTGTGGCTCTGGCCGGCATCATGGGCGGTGCCAACTCCGGCATGGATGAGAACACCACCAGCCTGCTATTCGAGTGCGCCACCTTCGCCCGTGACTGCGTCCGCAAGACCAGCCGTGCCCTGGGCCAGAACAGTGATTCCTCTGCCCGCTATGAAAAGGGTGTGGACCGCAACTCTCCCGAGCTGGGCCTGGCTCGTGCCCTGCACCTGATCCAGGAGCTGGACTGCGGCGATATCACCACCCTCGAGTATGACCTGACCGATGGCCGCCCGCTGGAGCGCAAGCACATCGTGACCACCCCTGCCAAGATCTGCGGTGTGCTGGGCATCACTGTGCCCGAGCAGACCATGATCGATATCCTGCAGCGCCTGGAGTTTACGGTGGATGTGCAGGCCGATGGCAGCTGGGATGTGTCTGCTCCTCTCTACCGTGAGGATGTGGAGAGCTTCCCCGATCTGGCGGAGGAGGTCATCCGTGAGTACGGCTATGACCACATCAACCCCACCTTCCTGAACACCGCCTCTGTCACCAACGGCGGCCTGAACTACGCGCAGAAGCAGCAGCTCAAGACCAAGCGCCTGCTGGCTGCACAGGGCTTCTATGAGGCCTCCACCCTGGCCTTCTACTCCAACGCGGAGCTGGATATGCTGCACATCCCCGCTGAGGATGCTGCCCGCAAGGCCATCCGCATCCTGAACCCCATCAGCGAGAACCTGTCCATCATGCGCACCCTGCTGACCCCGTCCATGCTGAACGTCATCGTGGACAACCTCAAGAAGGGCAATGCTGAGGGCCGCCTGTTCGAGATGGCTCCTGTCTATCTGGCCAAGGAGCTGCCCATCAGCGAGCATCCCCATGAGCGTCAGACCCTCTGCATTGGTGCCTTTGGCCCCGAGGAGGACTTCTTCACCGTCAAGGGTGCAATGGAGGCGCTGGCCGCAGGCTTTGACCTGACCTTCACCTATGAGCGCGAGACCACCCCGTGGCTCCACCCCGGCATCAGCGCCGCTGTCTACTGCAACGGCAAGCGTCTGGGCGTGTTCGGTAAGCTCTCCAATGAGATCAACGGCGAGCTGGAGATCGCAAAGGACCAGAAGGACAGCCAGAACATCTATCTGGGTGAGCTGGACTATGAGGCTCTGATGTCCTGTGTGGACGGTGAGCTGCGCTATAAGCCGCTGAGCCCCTACGCTGCCGTCAAGCGTGACCTGGCCCTTGTCTGCGAGGAAAAGGTCACCTGCGGCGAGATCGAGGACACCATCAAGAAGGCAAGCTCCCTCATCACCGAGGTCAAGCTGTTCGATATCTACCGCGGCGCAAACCTGGGCGAGGGCAAGAAGAGCATGGCCTTCTCCCTGACCCTGTCTGACCCCAGCGCAGAGATCTCCGCTGAGCAGGTCGAGCGCACCGTCAAGAAGGTGCTGGGCAACCTGAAGTTCAAGCTGGGCATTGAGATCCGGTAAACGGTGATCTTTACACAGCACTATGAGTCTCCTCTGGGCGGCATCCTGCTGGCCGCTGACGACACAGGCCTGACCGGCCTCTGGTTCGAGGGGCAGAAGTACTTTGCCCGCACCCTGGATGCGGTGCACCAGGAGCAGGAGACCGCTGTGCTCTCCGAGGCCAGCCGCTGGCTGGATGTTTATTTCGGCGGGCAGGAGCCGGACTTTACTCCGCCGCTCCATCCCGCTGGCTCTGCCTTTCAGCAGGAGGTGTGGGCGCTGCTGCGCCGCATCCCCTGCGGCCAGACCACGACCTATGGGGCACTGGCAAGGCAGCTTGCCGCAGAGCGCGGCCTTTCCCGGATGTCTGCGCAGGCTGTGGGCGGGGCTGTCGGACACAATGTGATCTCTATCATCATTCCCTGCCACCGCGTTGTCGGAACAAACGGCAGCCTGACCGGATATGCAGGCGGCATCGATAAAAAAGCCGCGCTGCTGAGACTGGAAATGAAAATGACGCTGTAAGAAATGCAGCAAATGAAAAATCCGAACCTTTTCCCGATGGGAAGAGGTTCGGATTTTTCTTGTTTGGTGGAGGCGATGGGAGTCGAACCCATGTCCGAAAAGAGTTCAGCGTAGGTGTCTCCGGGTGCAGGCGATCAACAACATTCCCTCCGCGTCACGCCGGTCGCCAGGCTAACGCATTGGTAGCTTCATGAGTTCCTGCCGGTCCGCAAAGCTTAGGTCCGTTCAGGTGCTGTGTCTAAAGGACGCCCCGGCCCCACACGACACAAGAGTGGGCGGAACGCGCAGCACTCAGGCTGCGAGCAACTGATAATTATTGTTGTCAGTTAATTTTTTGGAGGAGTTTAGAGCAGGTCCCCCACTGCTACCCGCTGCCCAGGCCTCGCTCCCCCCGTCGAAACCTTTACGCCCCCATAAAACACACCTTGCGGTGTGGGTAAGCTTTGAAGTTTCCGGGCAGGAATGTTGCCTGAAATCAATAGTAAACGCCGTTGGATTTAACGGCCCGGTCGATGGAGCGCTTGGCATCACGCTTGGCGGCATCTGCGCGCTTGTCGTAGAGCTTTTTGCCCTTGCACAGGCCCAACTCCATTTTGACGCGGCCATGCTTGAAGTAGAGCGAAAGCGGCACAAGAGTGTAGCCCTGCAGCTTGCACTGCTGGTGCAGCCGCCGGATCTCGTTCTTGTGGGCCAGCAGCCGCCGCACCCGCATGGGGTCCTGATTGAAGATGTTGCCGTGGTCATAGGGGGTGATGTGCATTCCCTTGACCAGCAGCTCGCCGTCCTCAATATCGACCCAGCTGTCTTTCAGGTTCACGCCGCCGGCACGCAGGCTTTTGACCTCGGTGCCTTTCAGCTCAACGCCGGTCTCCAGCGCTTCCAGAACGAAATACTCGTGGCGCGCTTCCCGGTTTGTGGCAATCGTCTTGGTTGCCGGACGCTCTTTGGTCGGTGCCATTCCGCGCGCCTCCTTTCTATCGCTTTGGTATCGTTACGTTAGTATATCATATTTTTGTGGATTTTCAAGGTCACTTTTTGAAGAAACTGTAAATCTTTCCCGCAAAAAGCGCCTTACAGCTTTTTATAGCCCACCGGTTCGTCCGCTGTACACCGCCGCTCCATCAGGTAGGTGTCCAGCCAGCGGCCGTGGCAGTCCCGGGCAATGCGCTCCCGGCGGCCCACCACGCGGAAGCCGCATTTCAGGTGCAGGCCCCGGGAGGGGGCGTTGTCCTGCAGCACCGTGGACTGCAGCGTCCAGTACCCGGCCTGTTCGGCCTCGCGGCAGAGCGCCGTGAGCAGGTGATAGCCCAACCCCTTGCCCCGGAATTTCTCCCCGACATAGATGCTCACCTCGGCCACGCCGCGGTAGCACCAGCGGGGATCTACCCGATGCAGGGCTGCCCAGCCGGCCACGACCCCATCGTCCAGCACCACCAGGCGGCATTCCCGGGTATGGGATGCGTCCCAGGCGGTGTAGGGCGGGCAGTTGGTCTGGAAGGTGGCGTGCTCGGTGGCGATGCCCTCCAGATATATTTTGGACACGGCAGTCCAATCCTCCGGCATCATGGGCCGGACTGTGATCTCACTCATATTCCTATCCTGACCGGAGCCGCAATGCTCCGGTTTCCCCTCATTGCGTGTGCAATATTTCTTTTCAGTATAGCAGAATCTGCCGCAAATCACAATGGAAACCTGTTCACCTCAGGCTAGGCAGAGTGTCTGAAATCTGAATACCCGGCCCCCCGGAAGCGTGGAGATCACAACACATGGATTTTGCGGACAGATTTGTTTTGACAATACCGGCGGGTGTGATACAATAGAACAAAAACCAACCGGTGTCGCCTGTGCAGTCTCATATTATAGTCCTCTGTACGGGAAAATGCAATCAGGGCGGTGCCGGGGGAAAGGAACGGAACATGAAACAGGCAAAACGAATCATCGCGATGGTGCTGTGTCTGCTGGCACTGCTGGCCCTGCCCGCCGGTGCCGTAATGGAAAAGGGAGAGCCCAACATCACGGCCCAGACCACCATGAAGGAAGTGCGCAACAACCCGGGCATCAAGAACTCCGGCTTCTACACCTACTCGCAGGATAAGGACTGCCCGCCGGGTCAGGCCCTGTGGGAGATGACCACTGTGGAAGGCTACACCAACGAGTATGTGGCCGAAGGCTGTGCCAAGGGGCTGAATCTGGTCATTGAGAACTACAACAATGGCGTTCAGGTCACCCACTCGTTCTACACGGATGCGGAAAAGGCGGCGGACTGCACCAAAAACAACACCGGCCTGTTCTATTTCCCGGCCAAGGCTGAAAATGCCAAGTTTGCGCTGATCCTGGCTGGCAGCGGTGCCAATGAGAGCGCCGAGCTGGAGGAGGGGGCCTGCACGGCCTGGCAACTGCATGAGCTGGGCTATGCCGCCTTTATTCTACGGTATCGCGTCTGGACGGATGCTTCCGATGACGCTCCGCTGGAGGACATCGGCCGGGCCATGCAGTACATTGAGGAACACGCTGCGGAGTTTGGCATCCAGCCGGAGCAGTACGCCATCGTGGGATATTCCATGGGCGGCCACCTGACGGGTCTGTTCGGCACGGAATCGGTGGGGTATCAGCATTACAATGTGCCCAAGCCTGCCGCCCTGCTGCTGGGCTACCCCATCAACGATATGACCTACATCAAGCCCATCTACCATGTCATTCAGGATATCGGCGCGTACGGCCCCAAATACTATACCCGGAATCTTTCGGATGAGATCACGCCGGACTACCCCGCCACCTACCACTGGCACGGTGTGAACGACACGCTGCTGAAAGAGCTGGTCTACTGGCGGCAGGGACCGCAGCTGGAAGCTGCCCTGCAGGCCAATCACGTCAAGCATGTTTACCGGGTGTTCAACAATGCACCTCACGTCTGCGGCATCGGCACAGGAACAGATGCCGAGAACTGGCTGGTGGAAGCCACTGCTTTCTGGGAAGAGCAGTGCGCCTGAGAGAAAGGATGAAACAGGATGAAAGATCTGAACGAAGCATTTGTGCATCTGAACGTCGGTCTGCCCGATGATGTGGAGCGGCTGAAGGCTGCGGGCTATTACAAAGAAGCCGTGGCACGGATCGATGAATATCTGGCCGAGGACTGGACGGAGACCCAGAACAGCCCCCGCAGTCAGGGGTTGGAAATGCCGGAGTATGAGCAGCCCGCCAACCCTGTGCCCCACGGCGTGGACGCACTGCGGGATGCCCTGCTGGTGCAGAAGGAGATCATGCGCCGCCTGCCGCAGGAATACTGCTGGAACGAGGCACAGGCCGTGGCCCGGATGCAGGGCCTGGTGCGGGATTTCACGGTGGAGGAGTTCCGCCAGCTGGTGCATGATGGCCGGGTGGACTGGCGGTTCGTGGAAGGGGAGAAGCGCTACCTTGACCGCTTTGCCGAGACGCTGATCGCCACCCACGCCGACCTTGCCGCCCGTCAGCTCGACCCGCCCGCCCCGGCCGCGCTGGCCCGGGAGCGCCGCCACCGCATCCATGACCAGATGGAGCGGGAAGGGCAGGCCAGTGCCCGCATCACGCTGAAGACCAGCGTGGGGATGTCGGATGAGGCCTTTGCCGCTGCTCTGGCCAAGGCAAAGGCAGAGGGCCGGGAGAGCGTGCACGTCCGCGCCTGGCTGCCCATCCCGGCGGAATGCCTGGCCCAGAGCGAGATCGAGCTGCAGAGCTTTACCGAGCAGCCGGGCCGCATCGCCGATGCAAACGCTCCCCAGCGCACCGTCTGCTGGGAGGCTGACCTGACCGAAAACCGCCGCTTCGGGGTGCAGTACCGTTACAAGACAACGGCAGTCTATGCTGACCCGCTGGACTTTGTGCCTGCACCGGAACAGCCGACCTTTGATACCGAGGAGCAGGCCCCGCATATCGTGTTCACACCCTACCTGCGGGCGCTGGCCGCACAGCTGACCGAAGGGATCACCGACCCGGCGGAAAAGGCAAAGCGCATCTATGATTACGTTACCCTGAACGTGCGGTATCACTATCAGCCCGCCTACTTTGTGCAGGAATGCCTGCCCGACCGCTGCGCACGGAACCGGCGCGGTGACTGCGGCATTATGGCCCTGACCTTCATCACTCTCTGCCGTCTGGTGGGCATTCCGGCCCGCTGGCAGAGCGGCCTGTCGGTGTCGCCCACCGGCGTAGGCTGCCACGACTGGGCCATGTTCTACATTGCCCCCAAGGGCTGGATGTATGCCGACTGCTCGTTTGGTGCCTCCATGGCACGGCAGGGCGAGGAAGAGCTGCGCCGCCACTACTTCGGCAGCCTGGACACCGGGCGCATGGTGGCAAACCGCGCCTTTGAGGCACCCTTTGACCCGCCGATGTACGGGTTCCGCTCCGACCCCTATGATAACCAGTCGGGCGAGTGCGAGGTGGACGGCGTGGGCCTTTATGGCGGTGCGCTGGATACCCGGAAAGAATTGGTCGATTTCGAGGACTTATAATCAATGGAACTTTTAGCTGGATTGTACACCCTGCTGCTGGTCACCATCTGCCTGCTGCTGGCAGTGGTGCTCTGGAAACTGAACAAGCCCCGGAACGGGGGAGACTACGAGGAGCTTAAGCGCTGGATGCAGCAGCAGCTCGATGCACAGGCAAAAGACTTTGCGGCCAGACAGGCGGCAATGGCGGAGCAGAATTACACCGCCATCCGCAGCGTCAGTGAGACGCTGCAGACCTCAGTGCAGAGCATGAGCACTACACTGGCACAGGGCCAGAGCGGCCAGCAGCAGATCCTGACCCAGCGGCTCCAGAGTCTGGAGGCCGCCAACACCCAGAAGCTGGAAGAGCTGCGCAAGACCCTTGCGGAAAACATGACCGCCCTGCAGGCCGAGAACGCCAAAAAGCTGGATGAGATCCGCCACACCGTGGACGAGCAACTGCAGGATGCCCTGCAGAAGCGGGTGACCGAGAGCTTCAAGGCTGTGAACGACCAGCTGGAACAGGTGTACAAGGGGCTGGGCGAGATGCAGAACCTTGCCGCCGATGTGGGCGGGCTGAAGCAGGTGCTCTCGGGCGTTAAGACCCGCGGCATTCTGGGAGAGATCCAGCTGGGGGCCATTCTGGAAGAGATCCTGGCCCCGGAGCAGTACGAGACCAATGTGGCCACCATTCCGGGCAGCACCCAGCGGGTGGAATATGCCATCAAGATGCCGGGCACGGACGGCGGCACGGTCTGGCTCCCCATCGACTCCAAATTCCCCGGCGACACCTACGCGCACTTGCAGGATGCCCAGGCCTCCGGCGATGCGCAGGCGGTGGAGAATGCCCGCCATGCGCTGGAGCTGGTGCTGCGGAGCGAGGCAAAGGACATCCGGGAAAAGTATGTGGAGCCGCCCTACACCACGACCTTTGGCATCCTCTTCCTGCCTTTTGAAGGATTGTACGCCGAGGTGGTGAACGCCGGTCTGCTGGAGGTGCTGCAGCGGGATTATCAGGTGAACATTGCAGGCCCCAGCACCATGGCGGCTCTGCTCAACAGCCTGCAGATGGGCTTCAAGACCCTTGCCATCCAGAAGCGCTCCGGCGAGGTCTGGCAGCTGCTGGGTGCCGTCAAGACGGAGTTCGACAAGTTCGGGCAGGGGCTCTCCAAGATGCAGCAGCGCCTGCGCCAGACCGATGAAGAGCTGGACAACCTCATTGGTGTCCGCAGCCGGGCCATCAGCCGCAAGCTCCGCAGTGTCCAGAGCCTGGATGATGCCAGCGCAGCAGCCCTGCTGGAGCTGGACAACGAGCCCGGCCGGCCGGTGGCAGCAAGACTGCCGGAGGAGCTTGAATAATCTTTAACAATGTGCTATACTAAGAACCGTTATTAGTATTATACTGCCGCTTTTCCGGCACAGCAATATGGATAGAGAGGATGTCTGCTATGAGCGTGAAAAAGATCAGCGAAGCCATTCTGGGCGTGGGTGTGGACGATACCACCATTGACCTGTTCGAGAGCCAGTACCCGGTGCCCACCGGCGTGAGCTACAATTCCTATGTCATTCTGGACGAAAAGACCGCCATTCTGGATACGGTGGACAACCGTGCCACGGAGCCCTGGCTTGCCAACCTGACCGAGGCACTGGCCGGACGCAAGCCGGATTACCTGATGGTCAGCCACATGGAGCCCGACCACGGTGCCAATATCGCCAGACTGGCCGCCCTCTACCCGGAAATGCAGGTGGTGGGCAACGCCAAGACCTTCCTGTATATGGATCAGTTCTTTGGGGCGGATGCCGTTGCCAAGGAGCGCCGCGTGGTGGTGAAGGACGGCGAGAGCCTGAGCCTGGGCACCCACACCCTGACCTTTGTGCTTGCCCCCATGGTGCACTGGCCCGAGGTCATGGTGAGCTATGAGAGCAGTGAAAAGGTGCTCTTCTCTGCAGACGGCTTTGGCCGGTTTGGTGCAGTGGCCAGGTTTGATGAAAACGCCGACTGGGCCAGCGAGGCCCGCCGCTACTACCTGAACATCGTGGGTAAGTACGGCCCGCAGGTGCAGGCTCTGCTGAAAAAGGCCGCCGCGCTGGATATTGCCACCATCTGCCCCCTGCACGGCCCTGTGCTGACCGGCGATCTGAGCAAGTACCTGAACTACTATGACCTGTGGTCCAGCTACAAGGCCGAGGAGCCGGAGAAGATTCTGGTGGCCAGCGCTTCCATCCACGGCCACACCAGAGCCGCCGCCCACACCATGGCTGAGAAGCTGCGCGCCAAGGGTGCCAAGGTGGTGGAGATGGATCTGACCCGCACCGATGTCTCCTATGCCGTCACTGAGGCCTTCCGCTGCGGCCGGATCGTGCTGGCCTGTGCCACCTACGATGGCTTCCTCTTCCCGCCGATGGAGAATCTGCTGGCACACCTCAAGACCAAGAACTTCCAGGGCCGCACCGTTGGCCTGATGGAGAACGGCACCTGGGCCCCCATGGCTGCAAAGCTGATGCGTGCTGAGCTGGACGGCATGAAGAACATCACCGTCTGTGATGCCGTTGTGACCATCCGCTCTGCCGCCAATGCCGCCGCTGAGGCACAGATGGATGCGCTGGCTGACGAGCTGCTGGCAAAGTAACGAATCGACCCCATAAAAAGAACGAACGCCTGCCGTGTGAGAAAAGCCCGGCAGGCGTTCGTTTTGCTTATGCGGGAGGTATAGCAGAGTAGCATCTTCGCACGGGGGTAGGCGGCAAAGTCTTTTTTGTGTGGAGTTCGCCTTTCTTTGTCAGAACAAATCGTACTGCTTCATAGTTTCAGCTTTTCGGGAATCATGCTTCTCGTAGTAGCCGATCAGGGTGCCGCTTGCATCCCGCAGGGCTACCATGTAGACGTCGCGGTCGTGCTTTGCGTTGTGATAGGTATAGACGATGTTGTGGCTGGCATCCGCCGCGAACCACTCGACCACCTTGCGGATGGCTTCCACCGAATGGGGGGTGTGGCAGGCCAGAAGGCTTTTGCCCAGCAGGGAAGCGCCGCCGTATTTTTTGTAATCCACCACGGCGGCAGGGTTCATATAGAGGATGGTGTGATCCAGGTCGCAGATAACCACGGCCTCGCGGTCCTGGTCGATGATGCTTTTGAAATAGGCGTTCAGGTCTGCCATGATGTTGCTCCTTCTTTATTCTTATCCAGTGCGTCGAACTGCTTGAGGATCTGGGGGTCCTTCAGCTTGATGACTTTGCCGGTGAGGTAGTGCAGGGTGTTCTCCTCCGGGATATCCAGGAAGCTGATGCGGACGGCGCAGAGAGCCTGCGTCCGGGTGCCGGTGCGCTCGTTCATCTTGCGGTTGCCGTATTTGATATCTCCCAACACCGGCTTGCCCAGGTAGGCCAGATGCGCGCGGATCTGGTGGGTGCGGCCCGTGACCAGGCCAATCCTGCACAGGGCAAAGGGCCCGGCGGTGCGCAGCACGTCCACATCGGTGATGATCTGCTTGCGGCGCTCATCCTGAGATTGGTGGGCATGGATGCTGACCTTGTTGTTCTTTTCGTCGTGCTCCCACCAGGCCGTGAACCGCCCGCTTTGGGGGATGCCCACGGTGATGGTGTAGTATTCCTTTTTGAGCAGATCGGTGCGGATGATCTCGTTCATGTCCCGCAGGGCGGCGTAGCTCTTGGCCGCGATCACCAGCCCCTCGGTGCCGCGGTCCAGCCGGTTGCAGATGCCGGGCTTGAAGCGGTTCTCGCCGCCCGCATCGTACTCGCCCTTCTGGGCCAGATACTGGGTGAATGCGTCCACAAGGTTGGCATCGCCGGTGCGGTCGCTGTGGCAGAGCAGGTGGGTGGGCTTGTACAGCACGGCAATGTTCTCGTCCTCATAGATGACGGTCACCTTGGGCTGGTTCTGCTGCTTTTTGGGGGCAGGCTTGCGGGCTGCAGGCTTTGCGCCCTCGGGCGGGAAGAATTCATCGTTGATGTACAGCTCAATGAGGTCGCCCGCCTTGAGCCGATCCTCGGGGGCGCCTTTTTTGCCGTTGACCTTGACCCGCTTATTGCGGAAGCTCTTGTACAGCAGGCTGGTGGGGAGATCGCGCGTCACGCTCTGGACAAAGCGGGAAAGCCGCACGCCCTCGTCGTTTGCGGTGGCAGTAAATTGTTTCATAAGATCGTTCCTTTTGTTGGATGAAAGACAAGCCCTCTCCGTCTTTGCTTCGCAAATCCACCTCTCCCAAAGGGAGAGGCAATGCATCTCCCGGGTTCAGTACATGCTGACCGAGAGCCACAAGGGGCTCTCCCTTTGGGAGAGCTGGCAAAGCCGCAGGCTTTGACTGAGAGGGCATATTGATTCATAAAAAAGCCTTTTCTCTATAATAAACCACCCTTTCTTTGAAGTCAACGCAGAATATTTCCTGTGCCTCCTTGTGTTTTGCTGAAAAAACGGTACTATTAGAGTAATAACGCAAAAGGAGAATGACCATGGCGAAGGAAAGCAGCCAGCATAAGGGGCACCGTCAGCGGATGCGCGCCCGGGTAGAGCAGTACGGACTGGAAAGTCTGGAACCCCACGAAGCGCTGGAATATGTCCTTTATATCACCAACACCCGCAAGGACACCAACGGCCTTGCCCATGTCCTCATGGACCGGTTCGGAGACTTTGCCGGGGTGCTGGATGCTTCCGAGGAGGATCTGCTGACGGTGGAGGGCGTAGGCCCCTCTACCGCCCGGATGCTGCATCTTTTGCCGCAGGTCGGCAGATACTATACCCAGTGTGCGGTCAACGGCAAAAAGTGCATGAAGACCACCGACCAGCTGGTCGAATACCTGATGGCACAGTTTGCCGGGACTGTGCAGGAACGCGCCCTGCTGACTGCGCTGGATGGCCGCAGCCGCATCAAGGGGCTGTTCTGGCTGCGGGACGGCACCAGCGACCGGGTGAGTCTGGAGATCAAGGATGTGGTGGCGGCAGCCCTCAAGGGCGGTACCGACAGTGTGGTGCTCTGCCATAACCACCCCAACGGCGTGGCCCTGCCCTCGCGGGAGGATCTGATGGCCACCGAGAATATCGTCCGGGCACTGGGGCTGGTCAAGGTGCATCTGCGGGATCACATCATCCTGACTGAGAGCGAATATTTCTCCATGCGGGAGGCCAACCGCCTGCCGTACTACGATTTCCAGACCGGGGAGATGCTCAGGCCGTATTGATATTATAAAATAATTGTGTTATAATCAACATGAAAAGTACAACTATTTGTAGTTCTATCTGAGAACAGAAAGGAGAACCGAGACATGGCCGATGAACAGTTCCATCTCGTCTCCAACTATGCCCCCACGGGTGACCAGCCCCAGGCCATTGAGCAGCTGGTAGAGGGCGTTGAGCGGGGCGACCGCTGCCAGACCCTGCTGGGTGTGACCGGCAGCGGCAAGACCTTTACCATGGCCAACGTGATCGCCCGGTGCAACCGCCCCACGCTGGTGCTGGCCCATAATAAGACGCTGGCGGCCCAGCTCTGCACCGAGTTCCGCTCGTTCTTCCCGGACAATGCGGTGGAGTATTTTGTTTCCTACTACGATTACTACCAGCCCGAAGCCTACATCCCCAGTACCGATACCTACATTGAAAAGGACAGCGCCATCAACGATGAGATCGACCGCCTGCGCCATTCGGCCACGGCGGCGCTTTCGGAGCGGCGGGATGTCATCATTGTGGCATCGGTGTCCTGTATCTACTCTCTGGGCGACCCCATCGATTACCGCAGCATGGTCATCAGCCTGCGGCCCGGGATGCAGATGGAGCGGGATGACCTGTGCAAAAAGCTGGTCACCCTGCAATATGAGCGGAACGACATCAATTTTATCCGCAATAAGTTCCGCGTTCACGGCGACACGGTGGATATCTATCTGGCCTACATGAGCGACCTTGCCATCCGGGTGGAATTCTTTGGGGATGAGATCGACCGCATCACGGAGTTCAACCCCGTTACCGGCACCCGGCAGAACGTGGTGAAGCATGTGGCCATCTTCCCGGCCAGCCACTACATCGTCAGCGCCGATAAAAAGGCAGCGGCCATTGAAAAGATCCGCGCCGAGTGTGACGAGCAGGTGAAGAAGTTTACCGCCGAGGGCAAGCTCATCGAGGCCCAGCGCATCCAGCAGCGAACGAACTACGACATCGAGATGCTGACCGAGGTGGGGATCTGCAAGGGCATCGAGAACTACTCGGCGGTGCTGTCGGGCCGTGCGCCGGGCAGTATGCCCACCACCCTGCTGGATTATTTCCCGGAGGATTTTCTGCTTTTTGTGGATGAGAGCCATGTGACCCTGCCGCAGGTGCGTGCTATGTACGGCGGCGACTACGCCCGCAAAAAGACGCTGGTGGAATACGGCTTCCGTCTGCCGTCGGCCTTTGACAACCGTCCCCTCAAGTTTGAGGAGGTGGAAAGCAAACTGAACCAGATGGTGTTCGTCTCGGCCACGCCGGGCGAGTACGAGCGCCGGAACAGCACCCGGATCGCGCAGCAGGTCATCCGGCCCACCGGCCTGCTGGACCCGCTGATCTCGGTGCGGCCTGTGGAGGGGCAGGTGACTGACCTGCTGGGCGAGATCAACGCCCGCACGGCGAAGAACGAGCGTGTTCTTGTGACCACCCTGACCAAGAAGATGGCCGAGGACCTGACCGACTTCTTGACCGAGCAGGGCATCAAGGTCAAATATATGCACCACGAGGTAGATACCTTTGAACGGATGGAGATCATCAAAGATCTGCGCCTGGGCTCCATCGATGTGGTGGTGGGCATCAACCTCCTGCGTGAGGGCCTGGATCTGCCGGAGGTCAGCCTTGTGGCGATCCTGGATGCCGACAAGGAAGGCTTTCTGCGCAGTGAGACCAGCCTCATCCAGACCATTGGCCGCGCGGCCCGCAACGCCGAGGGTCTGGTCATCATGTACGCCGATGAGGTGACGGACAGCATGGAACGCGCCATCACCGAGACCGAGCGCCGCCGTGCCATCCAGATGGCCTACAATGAAGAACACGGCATCGTGCCTAAGACCATCGTCAAGGCCATTGCGGACAGCATTGAGATCAGCGATAAGGCGGAGAACGCAAAGCGGAATACCCGCCGCATGGGCAAACTGGAGCGGGAAGCTGCCATCGAGCGCCTGACCCGGGAGATGAAGGAGGCTGCCAAGCTGCTGGAATTTGAGCATGCGGCCTTCCTGCGTGACCAGATCGACCGCCTGCGCCGGGGCGAGAACCCCACTGTGGACTCGGATGCCGAGACCGAGCGCAGGCAGAACCATGCACAGACACAGAGAAGAGGGAGAAAGTACCTTGGCAAACGATAAGATCGTCATCAAAGGCGCACGGGAGCACAACCTGAAGAATATTGATCTGACCCTCCCGCGCGAAAAATTCATTGTTATGACCGGCCTGTCCGGTTCCGGCAAGTCGAGCCTTGCCTTCGATACCATTTATGCCGATGGCCAGCGCCGCTATGTGGAGAGCCTTTCCAGCTACGCCCGGATGTTTCTGGGCCGGATGGACAAGCCCGATGTGGATGAGATCACCGGCCTGTCGCCGGCCATTTCCATTGACCAGAAGACCACCAGCCACAACCCCCGCTCTACCGTGGGCACCGTGACCGAGATCTATGATTACCTGCGCCTGCTGTATGCCCGGGTGGGCGTGCCCCACTGCCCGGTGTGCGGCCGTGTCATCAGCCAGCAGACCGTGGATGAGATGGTGGATGCCGTGCTCAAGCTGGAGGACGGCACCAAATTCCAGGTGCTGGCTCCTGTGGTACGCCAGCGCAAGGGCACGCAGCAGAAGGAGCTGGATGCCGCCCGGCGGGGCGGCTACTCCCGTGTGAGGATCGACGGCAATCTGTATGACTTGGACGAAGAGATCACGCTGGAAAAGAACATCAAGCACACGGTGGAGATCGTGGTGGACCGCCTTGCCATGCGCAAGGGCATCCGGGGCCGTCTGGCGGATTCGCTGGAAACTGCGCTGGCTCTGACCGGAGGCATCGCCGAGATCGATGTCATCGGTGGGGAGTGCATGACCTTCAGCCAGAACTTTGCCTGCCCGGAGCACGGCATCTCCATCGGGGACCTGTCGCCCCGGCTCTTCTCCTTCAACAACCCGCAGGGTGCCTGTGAGAAGTGCACGGGCCTTGGTACGTTCATGCGGGTGGACGAGGAGCGCATCCTGCCCAATAAGAACCTGTCCATCCGGCAGGGGGCCATCAAGGCCAGCGGCTGGTACTACGCCGAGGGATCTGTCAGCGAAATGTACTACCTTGGTCTGGGTAAAAAATACGGCTTTACGCTGGACACGCCCATCAAGGATATGAGCACCGAGGCGGTGAACGCCCTGCTCTACGGCACCAACGGCGAAAAGATCGAGATGCACCGAACCAACGAGTTCGGCAGCGGTGTCTACTATAATACGTTTGAGGGCATCGTGGAGAACCTGGAGCGCCGCTTCCGGGAGACCAACAGCGAGTGGATGAAGGAAGAGATCGGCAGCTTCATGTCCGGCGTGGAGTGCCCGGACTGCCACGGCAAGCGCCTGAAGCCGGTGGTGCTGGCAGTGACCGTTGGGGATAAGAACATCAGCGAGTTCTGCGAAATGTCCATCCGGGATGAGCTGAAATTTTTTGCCGAAAATGAGCCGAACCTGACCGAGAAGCAGAGGCAGATCGGCGGTCAGATCATGAAGGAGATCCGGAACCGCCTGCAGTTTTTGCAGAGCGTGGGTCTGGATTACCTGACCCTGGCCCGAGCGGCTGGCACCCTGTCCGGCGGCGAGAGCCAGCGCATCCGCCTCACCACCCAGATTGGCAGTGCGCTGTCCGGCGTGCTCTATGTGCTGGACGAGCCCAGCATTGGCCTGCACCAGCGTGACAACGATAAGCTCATTGCGACCCTGAAGAACCTGCGGGACCTCGGTAATACCGTCATCGTGGTTGAGCACGACGAGGATACCATGCGCAGCGCGGACTATATCGTGGATGTGGGCCCCGGCGCGGGCGTTCACGGCGGCGAGATCGTGGCGGCGGGCTCCGTGAAGGATATCTGTAAGGCCAAGCGAAGCATCACCGGCGATTACCTTTCCGGCCGCAAGCGCATTGCTGTGCCCCAGACCCGCCGCACCGGCAATGGAAACTTCCTGACCGTGAAAGGTGCCCGGGAAAACAACCTGCGCAACATTGATGTCCGGTTCCCGCTGGGGGAGTTCGTCTGTGTGACCGGCATTTCCGGTTCCGGCAAGTCCAGCCTGATCAATGAGATCCTGTACAAGACGCTGGCCTGTGAGCTGAACGGTGCCCGCAGCCGTGCGGGCAAGTGCGACGGGGTGGAGGGTCTTGAGTTCGTGGATAAGGTCATTGGCATCGACCAGCAGCCCATCGGCCGCACGCCCCGCTCCAACCCAGCCACCTATACCGGTGTGTTCAACGATATCCGCGCCGTCTTTGCCGAGACCCAGGATGCAAAGATGCGCGGCTATGGCCCGGGCCGGTTCAGCTTCAACGTCAAGGGTGGCCGCTGTGAGGCTTGTGAGGGCAACGGCATCCTGCAGATCGAGATGCACTTCCTGCCGGATGTCTATGTGCCCTGCGAGGTATGCAAGGGCGCGCGCTATAACCGCGAGACGCTGGAGGTAAAGTATAAGGAAAAGACCATCTCCGACGTGCTGAACATGACCGTGGAGGAGGCGGTGGTGTTCTTTGCCAACCAGCCCAAGATTGCCCGTAAGCTGCAGACCCTGATGGATGTGGGCCTTGGCTATGTGACCCTGGGTCAGAGCGCCACCACCCTGTCCGGCGGCGAAGCCCAGCGTGTCAAACTGGCCAATGAGCTAGCCCGACGCAGCACCGGCAAGACGGTGTATATTCTGGATGAGCCTACCACAGGCCTGCACATTGCGGACGTGCATCGCCTGATCGAGGTGCTGCAGAAGCTGGTGGATGCGGGCAACACGGTCATTGTCATTGAGCACAACCTGGATCTCATCAAGTGTGCGGACCACATCATTGACCTTGGCCCTGAAGGCGGCAGCGCCGGCGGCCTGGTGATTGCCGAGGGTACGCCCGAGCAGGTGGCCGAGGTGCCCGGCAGCTTTACCGGCCAGTACCTCAAGCCCCTGCTGGAAAAGGACAGACAGCTGCGGGCCGCGGAAGCGGAAATTGGTGCAAAAGCAAAAAAGTAAAGCGGCGCTCATACGACGAAAATCATACTTTTCTTGAAAAAATCAGAAAAAGATGCAGAAAAGTGTTGACAAAACCCGGAAAGATGCGTATAATATCTTTTGTCGCCAATGCTTCGGTAGGGAGGCAGAGGACGATATCCGGGTGTAGCGCAGTTTTGGTAGCGCGCTTGAATGGGGTTCAAGAGGCCGTGAGTTCGATTCTCGCCACTCGGACCATAAATCCAACGATTTCACGTTAGAAATCGTTGGATTTTTTTGTTTATAGGCTGGCCTCAATTTGATTTTGACCACAATGCCATAAAGAAAGTTTGGAGAACCATTCAAAGAAATGCTCTGAACAAAAACTGAATACGGTTATTTTGACATAGCAACGCTGCTTATATAGAGCAAAGCACTGCTTATAAATAGTGGCGTCAGGAATTGAGATTTTGGAATGCCAAAAAAGACACCCTCACTTTTGATAGAAATCTCATGCAGGGATGTCCTTATCTCAACGCGAAGGTGTCTTAATAACGAGGGTCAGATGCCACGGAACGTAAAGGTGAACTCCACAGGCTTGGTCACATCAGGAATATACTCCGGGTGGACATTGGCACCCCAGCTGTCATCGCCGCCAACGCCCATCTGCTCACCCATGGCACGAATCACCGTGTAATGGACCGGGGGCAGCTCGTAGGGATGCTTGGCACTCTCCATTTCATGGGGAGTGTAGGGCAGCGCAGAGAAGAACATGGGCTTTGCGGCATCTGCGGTAAACAGCAGCCCGCGACCCTTGCGGTCCACTACCTTTGCCCAGCGCACAGCGGTCTTTGCACCGCACTCCTGCGGCACAAGGTACTGTGCCATGTTGTCTGCGACTTTGTTCTGGTAAATGCCCAGCTTGGCACCATGCTGACGATCCCAGTAGGTCTCCGCAGGGCCGTTTCCGTACCACTCCACCGTGTCGTAGTCAGCGTCGATCTTGAACAGTACGCCGAACTCCGGCATTGCTGCAAGTCCTTCCACCGGGTCATAGTGCAGGGTGGTCTGGATGCGGCCATCACCGAACACACGGTACTGCAGGCTGCACTCTGCTGCGGGGTTGGTCTGGAGGTTATAGAGATAGGTCACGACCACGCTGTCGGCTTCCACCTCGCAGGTGGGGTTCTGGAGGATGGTTCCGCCATGAACAGACGGGATCTCCTTGCCGATGCCCTTGGCAGTAGCGTACAGGCTTGCCAGCTTCCACTGACCGCGAACGCCGCCCATGTTGTTGCCGCAGTCGTTGTCGGTGGGAGCGCGCCAGAAGTTGGGACGGGGAATCTCCTGAATCATCTCCTTGCCGGCATAGCGGTAGGAAGTCAGACCGCCGTTCAGATCGGAGAACAAAACATCGAAATTCTCACCCCGGACACCGATGTTGTGTGTACCGTGCGTAACGGTAAACGGCGTGACCTTCTTGCTGGGAATGGAACGGACCACAGCGATCACACCCTGTCCAAAGGCGACTTCATGGCCTTTCTTTGCCCAGCTGGTGTCCTCCTTCAAACGGAAGCTGATGGTCACTGCATATTCACCGGGGAGCGCAGGAACCATAAACGGCAGCGGGAAGCTGGAACGCTCTTCGGGAGCAACATCAATATTGGTCAGTTCCTGTTGCTGATACAGCTTTCCATCACGATGCAGCAGAGCAACGCAGTCGAAAGCATCCGTAGAGGTGAACAGGTTCTTATTCCAGACTTCAAAGCCAGAGTTGTCGATGGAAACGGCGATGTTCTGATAGCAGAACTTGACCTCCTGCATCTTGGGAGAAGGAGCACGATCACCACCGTAGGCAATGCCGTTCCCGCTGAAATTATAGTCGGTAGGACGCTCACCGAAGTCGCCGCCGTAGGCTTGGAACCACTTGCCGTAGCGGTCTTTTTTCCAGATGGACTGGTCGATGTAATCCCAGATGAAGCCGCCCTGATAGCCGCAGTCCTTCTGGTCGGCAAGTTCCGTGTACTTGTGCAAAGCACCGTTGGAGTTGCCCATAGCATGAGAATATTCGCACTCGATATAAGGCCGCTTATCGCCCTGTGCCAGATACTCTTTAATGTCCTTGACCGTGCTGTACATATGGCTCTCGATATCGGTGGTTTCGAGGAAGCGGGGATCATTGACCACACCTTCGTAATGCACCAGACGGGTGTCATCAAAGCGGCGGACCATCTCTGCCATTTGGAGCAGGGTCTCACCGCCAAACGATTCGTTGCCCAGAGACCAGATCAGAACAGCAGGATGGTTTTTATCACGCTGGTAAGTGAAATTCATGCGGTCAAACAAGACAGCTTTCCACTCCGGCTTATCATTGGGCAAAACGCCCTCGATGCCGCGAATGCCCGCCTGATGGATGTCCCATGTGCCATGGGATTCCAGATTGTTCTCTGCGATCAGATACAGACCATACTCGTCGCACAGGTCGTACAGTGCATCCTGATTCTGGTAATGGCTGGTACGGATGGCATTGATGTTGTTCTGCTTCATGGTGATGATATCCCGAAGCAGTTCCTCATGGGTGTGTACGCCCACAGCACGACCCGTAATGGAGCTGAACTCATGACGGTTGGCACCCTTGAACACGATGCGCTTGCCGTTGAGCAGCATCCGATTGTTCTTCAACTCGAACTTGCGGAAACCGACTTTCTGCCCGGTCACCTCTACCAGATGGCCTGCATTGTCCAGCAGCTCGATTTCCAGTTCATACAGAGCCGGGTCCTCTGCACTCCACAGGTGGGGGTTCTCCACCGCATGGCTGAACAGAGCAGAGCCGCCGTTCAGTGCGATTTTTTCGGAGAACACTTCCAGTTCACTGCGGCGCAGGGTCAGACGGGCTGCTCCCTTACCCTCCACCTGCAATGCAACTTCCAGCGTGGAATGAGTAAAATCATCCCCGGCAAACAGCGTTTTGACGGATAGATCTTCCAGATGCACGGTGGGGATGGCGTACAGCCACACACTGCGGAAGATGCCGGAGAAGCGGAAGAAGTCCTGATCTTCGCACCAACTGGAGGAAGTCCACTTGAACACCTGCACAGCAAGTTTGTTCACGCCCGGCTGGAGATAGGGAGTCAGATCGAATGCGTGTGCGGAGAAGCTGTCCTCGGTGTAACCCACATAAGACCCGTTCAGCCAAAGAGCCATGCCGCTTTCCACACCCTCGAACTCGATGTGGACGGGCTTGCCCTGCATGGATTCCGGCAGCTCGAAGTATTTTACATAGCTTGCCACCGGATTGAACCGCTGCGGGATCTCGCCCGGCTGTACTTCTTCACGGCCATCCCACGGATACTGAACATTCGCGTACTGGGGAATGTCGTAGCCCTCCATCTGGATGTGTGCCGGAACATGAATGTCATCCCAGCCGCTGCAATCGTAATCTGTCTTTTCAAAGCCGGGGATGACACTGGTGTAGTTCTTTGCGTAGGCGAATTTCCAGATACCGTCCAGCTTCAGCGCAAGCGAAGATTCTCCTGCCAGATATTCTTCGCGGGAAGCGTAAGTACGGAAACTTGCATGAGCATTCAGCACGTTTTCCTTGAAAAAGGTGGGGTCTTTTACTTTTGCAAAATCAAATGCAGCCATAGTATTTCCTCATTTACCTTTTATAATTTTATAATATTTCTCCAGCCTCCCCGGAGGAATCGCTGGATTCCTCCGGGGAACAGCAGATGAAGGAGAAATGATAATGGCTTGTTATCAGACTGCTGCACGCAGTTTTTCATTTGCTTCTTCGACCTTCATACGAGAGAGAATGAAGGTGATGATGGCATCCAGAGCAAACGGAATCACCAGATACATGATCTTCAGCATATTGATGCAGGAATCCGGCTGAACGGTCAGAGCGCTGTCAAAATGGCTTGCTGCCAGCAGCCAGCCGGTGATGGCAGTACCCAGACCGCCGCCCAGCTTCACACCGAGAGAAGTGCAGGAGTACATCGTGCCATCCACGCGCTTATGCTTTGTCAGCCAAGTATATTCAGAGCAAGCAGCAATCGCAGCGTTCATATCGCCCTGCCAAGGACCCTGACCAAGAGCTGCGATTGCAGTAAAGAGCAGCATCAAGGTCACATTGCCGCTGCCCATGTAACCAGCTACAGCAACCAGTGCACGAGAAATCGTTGCCAGAGTATAGCTCATTACATTCAGCTTATACATTCCATTCCACTTTGCAACCAAGGTCGGGGTGAACACCAGTGCGATGATCAGAGGAATGTTGATTGCCCAAGAGAATACACCGAACAGATTCTGGTTGCCAAGGATGTAGGTTGCATAGTAGGTGCCCATGCTGATCATGGCACCGTAGATCTGCTGCAAAATGTAGGTGACGCAAATCATCATATAATATTTGTTACCAGCAAGCAGCTTTGCAGCCTGAACCAGATTGTACTTTTCGTCCTGCTCGATTTCCTTTTTGTCGGTGGTATCCACCAATTCGCCTTCCGGCAGTTCCTTCACGGAGAAAACGGAGAGGGTGTTGACAAGCAGACCGATGATGGCGTAAATGATTGCAACAGTGCGCCAACCGGCAGCACCACCGCCCAATGCCGTAACAGCACCCAGCGTGATGGACTGGATGAGCAGGCTGGTGGCAAAGGCGAACATGAAACGCCAAGAACCCATCTCGACCTGTTCGGCACTGTTCTTCGTGACGAGAGCAGTCAGTGCAGAGTAAGCAATGTTGTTGGCAGTGTAGAATACAGCGTTCAGCAGAGTATATGCGATCAGGAACCATGCGTACTGTGCAAACTGTCCCAGATTGGTCGGGATGGCGAAAATTGCCACCAGCGTAATGGCACAGCCAATGTAGCCGTACAGCATCCAAGGACGGGCTTTGCCCATCTTGGAGTGCGTTTTGTCAATCAAAGAACCGAAGAAAATGTCCGTCACACCGTCCAGCAGTTTGGAAACTGCAATCAGAGTGCCGACAATACCGGGGTTCAGGCCAACGGTGTTGGTCAGATAGATCATGACGAAGGAGGACAGGAATGCATACACCACGTTGCCTGCAATATCGCCTGAACCATAGCCGACTTTATTATACCACTTTAGATAACGTTTCCCAGTCATTGTGCTTTCTCCCATCTTGCTTGTTTTGTGTGGGCGCGACCAATCTGCTGCGCACTTCAGACTGGAATTCTCATTACGCAAGTTGCCCAAATCTCTTGCGTTTCGTCTGAAAATATTATAGAATCTAATGGAACAAAAAGATATAGACAAGATGGAACAAAATATGCACAAAATCAAAGAGTTTGTAATTTTTTGATAGAACATTTCCCAAATCACTGTAAAATCTCTGAAGATGAGGAGGACGCAGGGATGTATTTCAACTCAGGATATTTGCACAACTCCCGTTTGGATTTCAAAGACTACTCAAAGCCGCTGGTCGTAGGCAGCTGCGGCACTTATCGCTTGAAAAAACGCCCTAAGCTACCTACTTTTTGGGCAAAGGGTCGCAGAGACTATCAAATCCTCTATGTGGCATCTGGTAAAGCACACTTCTGGTTCGATGGTGTTGAGGAAGTGGTGACTTCTGGACACATGGTGCTTTATCAGCCGAAAGAAATCCAGAAGTATGTCTACTATGTAGAAGATCATCCAGAGGTGTTCTGGATTCACTTTACAGGATATGATGTCAAAAACATCCTGAACTATCACGGAATACCCTTGGACAAGCACGTTTTTTACAGCGGCACACTGCCGGATTACAAAATGCTGTTCCGAAAGATCATCCGGGAACTGCAACAATGTGAATATGGCTATGAAGACTATATCGCTTCTCTCTTCAACATCATTCTGCTTTTAGTAAGCAGGCAACAGCAGGAAAGCGAAAAAACAACTACAAGCATCCCCGAAGAAATCGAAGCCGCCGTTGCCTACTTTAACGAGAATTATAATACAAAGGTCAGTGTGGACGATTACGCAGAATCGCTGCATATCAGTACGAACTGGTTTATCCGTAATTTTAAGCAGTACATGAAAATAAGCCCTGCACAATACATCCTGTCCCTTCGGATGGTAAATGCACAAAGCTTATTGGAGAACACCGAATACAATATTGGAGAAATTGCAGAGATCGTAGGGTATGATAACCCACTCTATTTTAGCCGGGTATTCAAGAAAGAGTATGGTGTCAGCCCGGCACAGTACCGAAAGAATCTGGAAGAATCTACTGAAAAATGAGAAGGATTCCTTATAAATAAGGAGAGTAGAACCATGCCGATAAAAATGCGATCCACAGCCAACAAGTCTACGACCCAACGAATGCGATGCTTTTAGCTTGCATTTTCCTGTTCGTCAAGAATGCGCCAGCCGTCCATCAGGTCTGAATTTTCCATAATAAAGGTGTGGGCAGTATCCTGTCCCCACGAGTTGTCGTATTTCAGCATCAGATAATCGCTCAACTCGGTTCGATTTTTGAACTTCAACAAGCGATACGGCTCCTGAAAAGCGACCTTTTCAACGAAATATACTGCATCCGATGTGGGAAGCATAACGCCGACATGACCGATCATAAGAGAATTGTCCGTTTCAGAGAACTGATCGTGCAGGACCACGGAGACGAGACGAATCTTATCATCGTCCACGAAGGAGAGACCGCGTTTCTTCCATTCCTGCTGAATCGTTTTCAAATGGGTAGGAATATCGGTCGTATTGGTGGTTTTAACCGGGGCGAACAGCGCATCAAACTTTTGCCGTTCGTCGCCGCAAAGGGATTCCGGGTCAGAATCCAGCGTTTCATAGTCCATAAACAGGGTGTCCTCGGCTGAGTCAAGGTCTGCCTTGCCCGTGACAGTGATAAAATCACCGAACAGCCCACAGGCAGTGATCCGACAGTTCCAGCCGGGGAAGGTATCGTATTTTTCTGTCCATGCGTCCTGCATGGAGTAAGGATCGTATTTCAGATCCGAAGGCTTGGCATTTTCAAACCCTGTGGTGAGCCACGCCGGGTCCACAGCATTGTTGAACTTTTGCACATGATCAAAGAAGGTCTGTATCCGTAGGTCGGATACGCCGGCATCCTGCAAAAGCTTGGAAAGAAGAGCTTGTGTATCCGAATCTGCCAAATTGGAGTATTCAATTTGCTGAAGGACGGGCTGAGAAGTTTTTTGAGTGCAGCCTCCTGCCAAAAGCGCACCGCAAAAAAGTGCAGCGGTGCAGACAAGAAAAGTTCGACGTTTCAAAAATGGTCACCTCGTTGTGTTTTTCGGAAAGTTTCTTTGAGTGCCGGAGTCTCAACCATAAGCGAAGAGAGCAACGCCGTTGGTCTCGTAACGAATGGTATCACAGATAAACAAAGAAAATCAATGACTTCTGTCGTATTTGACCATATATAATGTTGCAGTATCCATATCCCATACGGCTAACGCCCATTGGGGGAAAGACAATGCGGCAGTTTTCTGAACGATTTTCTTCATGTCGGACACAACAGGAGTATACCCAAGTTGGAATAAGAATTTTCCGTTTTTTCCGAATGGAAGGTTCAAATCGCTTTCCAGATAGACGGAGGATACCAACTTGCGAAGCGCGGCACGGCAATCCCATAGATTCCCCCATGATGCAGTGGAAGCTTGAAGAAAAGCTTCGCCCACATTATAATAGGCCGTAATCGTGATGTGCGTGAGGCTTTCCTCTGCATAAGATTTGTAGAGCCAGGAAGATCCATATGGCATCTTTTCCAGACCGATTTCACAGAGATAATGCTGCTCTTCTGAGATGGGTTTCTTCTTTTTCATACATTCTTTCGTTTGTATAATGCCGGGCAGATGTTCTTCGGGGGGGATTCTTCCAAGAAAAATCACTCGTGAAGATTGAAACGGGAGTTTTACGGTACGCAGTGCCAGCAAGCAGGCTTTTTCTTTGCCGGGATTTATGCTATACTTATGAAATAAATCAAATCAATGGGCAGGAGGAACCAGCGTGGAGGATTACCGCACCATCCGGGGCACGGCCACCGGCGAATATGAGGAAAAGAAGAGCCGCTTTATTGCGCAGCTTTCCTTTGCGGACAGCGAGGAAAAGGCGGTGGCTTTTTTGGAGCAGGTGCGGGCAGCCAACCGCACGGCCCGGCACAATGTGTATGCCTACCGCCTGCGGGAGGGCAACCGGGAACGCTACTCCGATGACGGCGAACCGGCCAAGACGGCGGGAACCCCGGCGCTGGAAGTACTGCAGCACAGCGGATTGACCGACCTCATCGTGGTCATCACCCGATACTTTGGCGGCGTGCTGCTGGGCACCGGCGGCTTGGTGCGGGCCTATACCACCGCCACCGCTCGCGCGTTGGAAGCCGCCGAGGTGGTCACGGTGCGCAGTGTGGTGGAGTTGGAAGTAACCGTGGACTACTCGCTCTATGAGCGGGCGGCGCTGCTCATCCAGGCGGCGGGGGCAAAGCTTGCAGACCCTCAGTTCACCGACCGTGTCACCCTGCGCTGGCAGATGCCCGAGGGTACGGAGCCGCCCTTGCTGGAGCAGCTCCGGGAGCTGACCCGGGGCGGTGCACAGGTGAGTGTATCGCAGCCGTTCTACGCTCCGTTCTGACCTGCAAACTGACTGCCGGCTGTTATGACACTGGCTTCCCTGCGGGAAAGGCTAGGGAGCGGCAGTAAAATCAAGAAGTTTTATTCGTTCCAAGACAAAAACTTTCCCCCTTCGACAGGGCGGGTGTGCTATACTTGCCGCAGACGCGGCATGGGGATCGGCTGCGCCGTGCGAGAGGAGGGGGAGAAAACAGAAAGTGAGGGTTCCTGATGGATGTACGACAGCGCACCGAAGAGATCGAGCGGCTGACCTTGGCCTCCTGGGCAACATTCAGCGATGCCAGCCGGGGCCGGGTGAGGCCCGAAGAGCAGGACCCTATCCGTCCGGTGTTCCAGCGGGACCGTGACCGGATCATCCACTGCAAAGCGTTCCGGCGGCTCAAGCAGAAAACGCAGGTATTTCTCTCGCCGGAGGGCGACCTCTACCGCACCCGGCTCACCCATACACTGGAGGTGGCGCAGATCGCCCGCACCATCGCCCGCGCCCTGCGTCTCAACGAGGATCTGACCGAGGCCATCAGCCTGGCCCATGACCTGGGGCACACGCCCTTTGGCCACGCAGGGGAGAGCGCATTGGACAAGCTCTGCCCGGAGGGGTTCCGGCATTATATGCAGAGTCTGCGGGTGGTGGACAAGCTGGAAAAGGACGGCAGGGGCCTGAACCTGACCTGGGAGGTGCGTAACGGCATCGTGACCCATACCAAGGGCACCTGGGCGGCCACCCCGGAGGGACGCATCGTCCGCATGGCGGATCAGATCGCTTTTGTGAACCACGATATCGAGGATGCCGTGCGTGCCGGTGTGCTGGACCCGGCCACCCTGCCCAGAGAATGCACCGCTGTGCTGGGCGAGACGAAGTCTCAGCGCATCACCACCATGATCAACAGCATCCTGCGCAGCAGCGAGGGGGATGTGCAGGTGGGCGCAGAGGAGAACGAAGCCTTCCTGGCCCTCAAGGATTTCATGTACCGTACCGTCTATGTGGATCGCAGCGCCAAAAAGGAAGAACAGAAGGTGGAAAAGGTGCTCACCGAGCTGTACGAGTATTACCTGACCCACATCGAACAGATGTCCAACTTCTACCTGCAGCTGGCCTATCAGGAAGGACGCGACCGCGCAGTGACGGACTATATCAGCGGCATGAGCGATGAATTTGCCATCCGCACCTTTGAGGATGTCTTTGTGCCCCGCAAGTGGCATGTGTTATAAAAGGAGCATCGGAATACCAAAATGATCCCACACGAATATATTGAGGAACTGACCCGCCGCACCGATATCGTGGATGTGGTGGGCAACTATGTCCAGCTCAAGCGGAAGGGGCGGCTGTATGGCGGCCTGTGCCCCTTCCACAGCGAAAAGACCCCCTCGTTCTACGTCTACCCGGATACCCAGAGCTTTTACTGCTTTGGCTGCGGTGTGGGCGGCGATGTCATCCACTTCGTCCGCCGCATCAACAGCATCGACTACACCGAGGCGGTCAAGATGCTGGCTGCCCGCGCGGGAATGCCGGAGCCGCAGGAGGACGACAAGACGGGCCGCCTGCGCAGCCGCATCCTTTCCATGAACAAGGAAGCCGCGCGGTACTTCCACGCCTGCTTGAACTCCACGGTCGAGGAAGCACGGCAGGCCCGGGCCTACTGGCGGCGGCGCGGTCTGGACGACAAGACCATCGTCCGGTTCGGGCTGGGCTATGCACCGGATGACGGGCAGGGGCTGTACCAGTATCTGCGCGATAAGGGGTACAACCAGCAGGAACTGGATGCCAGCGGCCTGTTCAAGCGCAGCCAGTCAGGCCGGATCTACTGCCTGTTCTGGAAGCGGGTGATGACCCCCATCTTTGACCTGCGGGGCAACATCATTGCCTTTGGCGGGCGTGTGCTGGACGATTCCAAACCCAAGTATGTCAACAGCCCCGAGACACTGGTCTACCACAAGTCAGATACCGTGTTCGCTCTGCAGATCGCCAAGAAGAGCGCTTCCCGGCGGTTCGTTCTCTGCGAGGGTTACATGGACGTTATTTCCATGCATCAGGCGGGGATCGACACGGCGGTCTGCGCCTGCGGCACGGCCCTGACCCCGGATCAGGTAAAGCTCATCAGCCAGTACGCGGAGGAAGTCATCCTGAGCTACGACTCGGATGAGGCCGGTCAGAAGGCCACCCTGCGCTCGCTGGAACTGTTCCGCAACAGCCCGGTCAAGGTGGGCGTGCTGCAGATCCCGGGTGCAAAAGATCCGGATGAGTACATCAAAAAGTATGGCTCCGAGCGGTTCAAGGCACTGCTGGACGGCGTGGGCAACGCGCTGGACTTCCGGCTGGGGCGGCTCAAGAACAAATACGACCTCAAGCAGGATGCCCAGCGGCTGGAATATGTCAAGGAAGCCGTGAATATGCTGGCGGAGCGCTCCAACCCCACCGAGCAGGAGGTCTACGCCGGGCGGCTGGCTGAGGAGACGAACATCTCCAAGAACGCCATTATGACCCAGCTTGCCGATGCAGTAAAGCGCTCCAACAGCAAACGCCGGTGGGCGCAGAATCAGGCGCGGCTGCAGTCCGGTGAGATGCACCAGATCAGCGTGCCTTACAGTGCGGGCGGCTCTCAGGCGCTGGGGGTTGCCTCGGCAGAACAGCGGCTGCTGGCCGCCATGCTCCGGGAGCCAAGCTATATCCCGCAGGTGCGGGCCCAGCTCAGCCCGGAAAAGTTCGTTCTGCCCCAGCAGAAGGAGCTGTACGAAGCGTTTCTGCAGTGCCAGGAGCAGGGAATCGAGATCAGCCTTTCCACTCTGCGCCCCTTTGTGAGCGAAGAGGCGCTGAATGAGCTGAGCCGCCTTGCGGCACAATACAGCGATGTGAACTGTACGCCGGACGATATCCGGCTCTATCTGGACCGCATTGCCCGGGGCACCCCCGTGGCAGGCAAGGCGGCCGAAATGTCCAATGATGATTTGATACGGTATCTCCAGTCGATGCGAGAAAAGAAGCAGGGCACAGACCCTGTGGACGACTGACCGTTCCTCTCCTCCGGCTGGAGCTGGAAGGAGAAAGAATCATGCGGAAATTGTCGCAGACGGAAGAACTGGTAAAGATCCTGGCAGGCCGGGCCCGCCGCCATACCCTGACACCCGAGCAGATCAGCCGGGCCATGGATGAGCAGGAATACGATGTATCCGGGCTGGATGCGCTGTATGCGGCGCTGGAAGCCCGGGGCATCCGTGTAACCGAAGAAGAAGCGGACATGCCCATGCTGGATGAAACACAGATCGGGGAACTGGAGCACGAGCTCTCAGCCGAGGGCGTAGCGCTGGATGACCCGGTGAAGGCATATCTGAAGGAGATCGGCCGGGTGCCGCTGCTGACAATGGAACAGGAGCTGGCGCTTGCCCGGGCCGCGCAGGCCGGGGATGCGGATGCCCGGCGGAAGCTGAGCGAAGCCAACCTGCGGCTGGTGGTCTCGGTGGCCAAACGCTATGCCGGGCGGGGGCTGCCCTTCCTTGACCTCATTCAGGAGGGAAACCTCGGCCTGATGAAAGCGGCAGAAAAGTTTGAACCCGACCGAGGGTTCCGGTTCTCGACCTACGCGACATGGTGGATCCGGCAATCCATCACCCGGGCCATTGCCGATCAGGGGCGGGTCATCCGCATCCCGGTGCATCTGGTGGAGAGCATCAACCGGGTGAAAAAGACGACAGGGGAGCTTTTGCGCAAAAACGGCAGGGAACCCACAGCCGAAGAGATCGCCGTCCGGCTGGACATGGAGCCTGACCGGGTGCGGGAGCTGCTGCAGCTGGCGCAGGACCCCATCAGCCTGGAAACACCGGTGGGTGAGGAAGAGGATGCCCACCTGGAGGATTTTATTCAGGATGAGGAAGCAGGCGTTCCGGTGGACGAGGCCGGGCGGGAACTGCTGCGGCGGGAGCTGGCAAACGTCCTCAAGAGCCTGACACCCCGGGAGGAACGGGTGCTGACTCTGCGCTTCGGGCTGGAGGACGGGCAGGCCCGCACCCTGGAAGAGCTGGGAAAGGAGTTCAACGTGACCCGGGAACGCATCCGGCAGATCGAGGCCAAGGCTCTGCGCAAGCTGCGCCATCCCAGCCGCGCAAAGCGCCTGCGGGATTATCTGGAAGAATGAGCATGTAAGGGCACCGCAGGCAGCTGCGGTGCTTTTTGCATGGGCAGGGGAGAGCGCGCATCAAGAGCCAAGGTGTACAAAATGCACAAGGGTGTTTTTGGTGAGAACGTGCAAAACTCAAAAATCAAGAGCCAAAATGCGCAAAGTTTACACGCGCCCGCGCGTACCATGAAATCGCGGACTTGACAAAAATATTGGGCCAAAATGCGAAAAATGGCTTGACAGCAAGGCTTTTGAGGTGTATACTGCATTAGTATCACATAATGGCCTAGTGCGCCAAAAAGGGAGCTGTACTGGAAGCGGCTGGACGGTGTTGACCGAAAAGTTTGTGAAAAGCGACGAACTTCCTTGGAGGATACGGGTCGATTTATGTGTGTGTGCTCAAATCTGACCCGTATAACGCAATATCCGTAGAGTATAAAAGTAAGGAGTGGTTGATTTTATGATGAAAGTCAAGCCCGTAAAGCTCGGCAAAACCGAGCGCATGAGCTTCTCCCACATCGACGAAGTCATCAGTATGCCGAATCTGATCGAGGTCCAGAAGAACTCTTACCAGTGGTTCCTGGACGAGGGCCTGAAAGAGGTCTTCCACGACATCGGCACCATTGAGGACTACACCGGTAACCTGGCGCTGAGCTTCGTGGACTTCCGTCTGGATAAGGAGCCCAAGTACAGCATCAAGGAGTGCAAGGAGCGCGACGTGACCTACGCTGCCCCCCTGCGCGTGACTGCCCGTCTGCTGAACAAGGAGACCGGCGAGGTCAAGGACCAGGAAATTTTCATGGGCGACTTCCCGCTGATGACCGATGCGGGCACCTTTGTGATCAACGGTGCTGAGCGTGCCATCGTCAGCCAGCTGGTTCGTTCTCCCGGCGTATTCTACGGAGATGCCAAAGATAAGGTAGGCAACGACCTGTACAGCGCAACCATGAACCCCAACCGCGGTGCATGGCTGGAGTACGAGACCGATGCCTCCAACGTGTTCTATGTCCGTATCGATAAGAACCGCAAGCTGCCCGTCACCGTGCTGTGCCGTGCGCTGGGCCTTTCCTCTGATGAGGAGATCCTGAACTTCTTCGGCGAGGATGAGCGCATCCTGGCCACTCTGGAGAAGGATACCACCAAGAACCAGGACGAGGGCCTGCTGGAGGTCTACCGCAAGCTGCGCCCCGGCGAGCCCCCCACGGTGGAGTCCGCTACCAACCAGATCAACATGCTGTTCTTCGATCCGCGCCGCTACGACCTGTCTCGTTTCGGCCGCTACAAGATGAACAAGAAGTTGTCTCTGGCCCGCCGCATCACCGGCTTTGTTGCCGCTGAGAACATCGTTGCTCCCCTGACCGGCGAGATCATCGTTGAGGCCAATGGCAAGATCACCCGTGAGCTGGCCGAGAAGGCAGATGCCGCCGGTGTGGATACCGTTATTCTGAGCATCGAGGGCAAGAAGGTTAAGGTCATCACCAACGGCTGTGTGGACGCACAGGGCTTCTTCTCCTTTGATGTCAAGGAGTGCGGCATCAACGAGCGCTGCTCCTTTGATGAGATCAAGAAGATCCTCGACACCACCTCCGATGTGGAGGAGCAGAAGGAAATGCTCCGCCGCAACCATGACCAGCTGATCGGCCGCACCGTCACCGTGAAGGACATCCTGTCCTCCATCAACTACCTGAACGGTCTGGGCCACGGCGTTGGCACCACCGATGATATCGACCATCTGGGCAACCGCCGCATCCGCAGCGTTGGTGAGCTGCTGCAGAACCAGTTCCGCATCGGCTTCTCCCGCATGGAGCGCGTCATTCGTGAGCGCATGACTCTGCAGAGCCAGGATCAGAGCGTTATCACCCCGCAGGCACTGATCAACATCCGTCCTGTGGTCGCCGCCATCAAGGAGTTCTTCGGCTCCTCTCCGCTGTCTCAGTTCATGGACCAGAACAACCCTCTGGCCGAGCTGACCCACAAGCGCCGTCTGTCTGCTCTGGGCCCCGGCGGTCTGAGCCGTGACCGCGCAGGTTTCGAGGTCCGTGACGTTCACTACAGCCATTATGGCCGTATGTGCCCCATTGAGACCCCTGAAGGTCCCAACATCGGTCTGATCTCCTATCTGGCATCCTACGCCAAGATCAACGAGTACGGCTTCGTTGAGGCTCCCTACCGCAAGGTCAAAAAGACTTACGACGAAAACGGCAAGCTGATCGATCAGGTCGTTACCGATGAAGTGGAGTATATGACCGCTGACGTTGAGGACGAGTACGTTGTTGCTCAGGCCAATGAGCCTCTGGATGAGACCAAGCACTTCATCCGTCCCCGCGTTTCTGCCCGCCGCCGCGATGACATCCTGGAAATCGATGCCGATAAGGTCGATTATATGGACGTTTCGCCCCGAATGATGGTCTCTGTTGCGACCGCCTGCATCCCCTTCCTGGAGAACGATGACTGTAACCGTGCTCTGATGGGCTCCAACATGCAGCGTCAGGCAGTGCCTCTGATGGTCACCCAGCAGCCCATCGTGGCTACCGGTATGGAATACAAGGCTGCCACCGACTCCGGCACCGCTGTTCTGGCAAAGAACGACGGTATCGTTGAGAAGATGGATGCCGACCACGTCACCGTCCGCAATGCACAGGGCGGCGTGGACAACTACCCGCTGGTCAAGTTTGCCCGCTCCAACGCAGGCACCTGCATCAACCAGCGCCCCATCGTTGAAGTGGGCGAGAGCGTCAAGGCCGGTCAGGTGCTGGCCGACGGCCCCGCAATGCGCAACGGTGAGATCTCTCTGGGTAAGAACGCCCTGATCGGCTTTATGACCTGGGAGGGCTACAACTACGAGGACGCCGTCCTGCTGAACGAGAAGATCGTCCGCGAGGATGTGTACACCTCGATCCATATTGAAGAGTACGAGACCGAGTCCCGTGACACCAAGCTCGGACCTGAGGAGATCACCCGTGATATCCCCAACGTCTCCGAGGATGCCCTGAAGGATCTGGACGAGCGCGGCATCATCCGCATCGGTGCCGAGGTCAAGAGCGGCGACATCCTGGTCGGCAAGGTCACCCCGAAGGGTGAGACCGAGCTGACCGCTGAGGAACGCCTGCTCCGCGCCATCTTCGGCGAGAAGGCCCGCGAAGTCCGTGATACCTCTCTGCGCGTGCCCCACGGCGAGTACGGCATCATCGTGGATGTCAAGGTCTTTACTCCTGAAAACAGCGATGAGCTGCAGCCCGGTGTCCGCGAGGTCGTCCGCTGCTACATCGCTCAGAAGCGTAAGATCAGCGTCGGCGATAAGATGGCAGGCCGTCACGGCAACAAGGGTGTCGTTTCCCGCATCCTGCCGCAGGAGGATATGCCTTACCTGCCCGACGGCACCCCGCTGGACATTGTGCTGAACCCCCTGGGCGTTCCTTCCCGTATGAACATCGGTCAGGTGCTGGAAGTCAACCTGGGCTACGCTGCCAAGGCATGCGGCATCAAGGTTATGACCCCCGTGTTCGATTCCGCGCGTGAGAACGACATCGGCGATACCTTCGACACCGCCCGTGAGCTGTGGCACGGTGAGAATGCTCCCGCATATCCCACCAAGCTGCCCAAGATCATGGGTGAGAAGGGCCACATCATCGACTTCTCCAAGATCGAGCTGGACCGTGATGGCAAGACCACCGTTTACGATGGCCGTACCGGCGAGAAGTTCGATAACCGCGTTACCGTTGGTTATATGTACTACCTCAAGCTGCATCACCTGGTCGATGATAAGATCCATGCCCGTTCCACCGGCCCCTACTCTCTGGTCACCCAGCAGCCTCTGGGCGGCAAGGCTCAGTTCGGCGGTCAGCGCTTCGGTGAGATGGAAGTCTGGGCTCTGGAAGCTTACGGTGCCGCTTACACCCTGCAGGAGATCCTGACCGTCAAGTCCGATGACGTTGAGGGCCGTGTCAAGACCTACGAGGCCATTGTCAAGGGCGAACCCATCCCGCAGCCCGGCATCCCCGAGTCCTTCCGCGTTATGCTGAAGGAGCTGCAGTCTCTGGGTATGGACGTTGTGGTCCAGGACAAGGACGGCAACGAGATCGATATGCGCCAGAACTTCGACGACGAAGAGACTGGCTTTGATATGCGTGATGTTGCAGGTTCCGAGACTGTTACCAACGAGAATGAGCTGCTGAACGATTACACCATCAAGGATGCTGACGCAGGCTTCGATGATCCTTCTGTGCTGGAAGATGACAACTCCGGCAGTGCGGCTCCCGCTTCCGACGAAGTGGATTTTTAACTAGAGATTAAGAAAGGGTTCGTTTCATGGAAAACAACGTTTTCGATTCCATTAAAATCGGCCTGGCTTCTCCGGAGCAGATCCGCAACTGGAGCTACGGCGAGGTCAAGAAGCCTGAGACCATCAACTACCGCACCCTGAAGCCGGAGCGCGACGGCCTGTACTGCGAGCGCATTTTTGGACCTACCAAGGACTGGGAGTGCCACTGCGGCAAGTACAAGCGCATCCGCTACAAGGGCAAGATCTGTGATCGCTGCGGTGTCGAGGTCACCAAGGCAAAGGTTCGCCGTGAGCGCATGGGCCACATTGAGCTGGCCGCGCCCGTCAGCCACATCTGGTACTTCAAGGGCATCCCCAGCCGCATTGGCCTGATGCTGGACATCAGCCCCCGCCTGCTGGAGAAGGTCCTGTACTTTGCAAGCTATATCGTTACCAATCCCGGTCTGACCCCGCTGGAGAAGAAGCAGCTGCTGACCGAGAAGGAATACCGTGAGATGCGTGAGCGCTACGGCGATGAGTTTGAGGCATCCATGGGTGCTGAGGCCATCCAGGAGCTGCTGAAGGAGATCGATCTGGATCAGCTGAGCGCTGAGCTGACCGCTGAGGTGGAAAAGTCCTCCGGCCAGAAGAAGGTCCGCATCCTGAAGCGTCTGGAGGTCGTGGAGGCATTCCGCATTTCCGGCAACCGCCCCGAGTGGATGGTCATGGACGTGCTGCCCGTGCTGCCCCCTGATCTGCGCCCCATGGTCCAGCTGGACGGCGGCCGTTTTGCCACCTCCGACCTGAACGACCTGTACCGCCGCGTGATTAACCGCAACAACCGTCTGCGCCGCCTGCTGGAGCTGGGTGCTCCCGACATCATCGTGCGCAACGAGAAGCGGATGCTGCAGGAAGCAGTTGACAGCCTGATCGACAACGGCCGCCGCGGCCGCCCGGTCACCGGCCCCAACAACCGTGCCCTGAAGAGCCTGTCCGATCTGCTGAAGGGCAAGCAGGGCCGCTTCCGCCAGAACCTGCTGGGCAAGCGTGTTGACTACTCCGGCCGTTCCGTTATCGTCGTCGGCCCTGAGCTGAAGATGGATCAGTGCGGTCTGCCCAAGGAGATGGCTCTGGAGCTGTTCAAGCCCTTCGTGATGAAGGATCTGGTCGAGAAGGGTGTTGCCAACAACATCAAGTCTGCCCGTAAGATGGTCGAGCGTGCAAAGCCCGAGGTCTGGGACAGCCTGGAGACCGTGATCAAGGGCCACCCGGTCCTGCTGAACCGTGCACCTACCCTGCACCGTCTGGGCATTCAGGCCTTCAACCCCGTGCTGGTCGAGGGCCGTGCCATCAAGCTGCACCCCCTGGCATGTACCGCATTCAACGCTGACTTCGACGGTGACCAGATGGCAGTTCACCTGCCCCTGGGCGAGGATGCCTGCCGTGAGGCCAAGATGCTGATGCTGGCTTCCGGCAACCTGCTGAAGCCCTCTGACGGCGCACCTGTTACCGTTCCTACTCAGGATATGATCCTGGGCAGCTACTACCTGACCACCGTTCGTGAGAACGAAGAGGGTGCAGGCAAGATCTTCCGTGATGAGAACGAGGCCCTGATGGCCTATGCAGAGCACGTTGTGACCCTGCACGCTCCCATCAAGGTCCGCCGCACCATGGTCATTGACGGTGTGGAGCGCACCGGTCTGGTGGATGCCACCGTCGGCCGGATCATCTTCAATAACCCCGTTCCTCAGAACCTGGGTTATATCGACCGCACCGACCCGGAGCACTGGCTGGAGTATGAGGTCAGCTTCCGCGTGACCAAAAAGACCCTGCCCGACATCATTTCCCGCTGCATGACCCGCAATGGCACCCGTGCCTGCGCAAAGATGCTGGACTCCATCAAGGCTCAGGGCTATAAGTACTCCACCCTGTCTGCAATCTCTGTTGCTGTGTGTGACGCTGTCATTCCTCCGCAGAAGGACGAGCTGATCGCTGACGCGGATAAGCAGGTCTCTCAGGTCAACAAGCTGTTCAACCGCGGCCTGATCTCTGAGAACGAGCGTTACACCCAGACCATCAACATCTGGCAGGCAACCACCGATAAGGTCTCCAAGGCTCTGGCAGCCAACCTGCCCAAGGACAACGAGATCTTTATGATGGCTGATTCCGGTGCGCGTGGTTCTATGAACCAGATCAAGCAGCTGGCCGGCATGCGCGGCCTGCTGGCCAACACCGCAGGTAAGACCATCGAGATGCCCATTCGTGCAAACTACCGCGAAGGTCTGAACATTCTGGAATATTTCGTTTCTGCCCGTGGCGCTCGTAAGGGTCTGGCCGATACCGCTCTGCGTACCGCTGACTCCGGCTACCTGACCCGCCGCATGGTCGATGTCTCTCAGGAGGTCATTGTCCGTGAGATCGACTGCGGCACCACCGACGGCCTGTGGGTCTCTGAGATCCACGAGGGCAAGGAGAAGATCGAGAGCTTCCGTGAGCGTATCATCGGTCGTTACGCCGTGGGCGATGTGATCAACCCCGTCACCGGCGAGGTCATCGTACCTGAGGGCAAGATGATCGACCTGTACGATGCCAACGACATCGAGGCTGCAGGCATCACCAAGCTGAAGATCCGCAGCCTGCTGACCTGCCGCGCCAAGGTGGGTGTCTGCGCACACTGCTACGGCAGCGATATGGCAAACGGTGAGCCCGTCCAGCTGGGCGAGTCCATCGGTGTCATCGCAGCAGAGTCCATCGGCGAGCCCGGTACCCAGCTGACCATGCGTACCTTCCATACCGGCGGTATCGCATCTGCTGAGGATATTACCCAGGGTCTTCCCCGTGTTGAGGAGCTGTTCGAGAGCCGCCGTCCCAAGAGCATGGCCATTATGAGCGAGATCTCCGGTGTTGTCTCTCAGGATGACACCAAGAAGAACGTCGTCATCAAGGTCACCGGCAAGGACGAGAACGGTGCCGAGGTGGTGAAGAGCTACTCCATCCCCTTCACCCAGCATGCACGTGTCATGCCCGGCGATCGTGTGGAGAAGGGCGACATCATCACCCGCGAAGGTGTTCTGTATCCCCAGGACATCCTGGCCATCAAGGGTCTGAGCGATGTGCAGAACTACCTGATCAGCGAAGTCCAGAAGGTCTACCGTCTGCAGGGCGTTGAGATCAACGATAAGCATATCGAGGTCATCGTCCGTCAGATGTGCCGCAAGGTCCGCGTGACCGACTCCGGCTCCTCCGACCTGATCGGTGGTGCACTTGCAAACCGTCTGGAAGTTGAGAACATCAACGCCGAGCTGCAGAAGCGCATTGATGACGGTGAAGAGGGCATCAAGCTGGTCGAGTATCAGCAGGTGCTGCTGGGCATCACCAAGGCTGCCCTGGCAAACGAGTCCTTCCTGTCTGCCGCATCCTTCCAGGAGACCACCCGTGTCCTGACCGAAGCCGCCATCAAGGGCAAGGTTGACCCGCTGGCCGGCCTGAAGGAGAATGTCATCATCGGTAAGCTGATCCCCGCCGGTACCGGTCTGCCGGAGGTGCGTGAGGATCTGAAGCGCCGTGAGCAGGAGCGCGACGAGGCTGTTGCCGCTGAGCTGGCTGCAGCAAACCAGCAGTAAAACTCTGTCTGCCCGGAACTGAATCAATCCATGAGCCGCCTTTCCCTGAACGCAGGGGAGGGCGGCTTTTTTGATTTGAAACTCCCTCCGTCATTGCTTCGCAATGCCACCTCCCTCTGGGAGGGAGGCCTGCCTGGCCCGAAGCAGGGGAAAGGCCCCCTCTGAGAGGGGGCTGTCTGCGCAGCAGACTGAAGGAGTAAAGGAAAAATCAGCGGCTGAGTCCTTCGGCGAATAAAACAAAAAAATATTGGAAAAACTGTTGACATTCCTAATCAAAACGAGTATTATATAACTGTTGCGCGTCCCCATAGGGGAAGTGCGGCTAAAAAGTCGGAAAATATCCGATGTTCACTATTAAGAAAGGAGAAACAAAATGCCTACTTTTAACCAGCTTGTACGCAAAGGCCGTGAGGTCCTGGTTACCAAGAGCACCGCTCCCGCCCTGCAGAAGACTTATAACTCTCAGAAGAAGCAGTACTCTGATCTGAGCAGCCCCCAGAAGCGTGGTGTCTGCACTGCAGTTCGTACCATGACCCCCAAGAAGCCTAACTCTGCTCTGCGTAAGGTTGCTCGTGTCCGCCTCACGAATGGTATCGAGGTCACCTCTTACATTCCCGGTATCGGCCATAACCTGCAGGAGCACTCCGTCGTGCTGATCCGTGGCGGCCGTGTTAAGGACCTGCCCGGTGTGCGTTACCACATCATCCGTGGTACCCTGGATACTCAGGGTGTGGCAGGCCGTAACCAGGCCCGCTCCAAGTACGGCGCAAAGCGTCCTAAGGCCGGTGCTGCAAAGAAGTAATTGAGGACAACCGCCATAAACGGCTTTCCATTATATAAATAACAAGTCCGCATTGTGCGGAGGGTAACGGTTTATGTAAGGTCAGCTCTTTGTGACACAACGGGAGTTTTATTACTTTCGAGTACCGATGATATCATTCTGTGAAGGAGGGAAGAAAGATGCCTAGAAGAGGTAACATTGCTAAGCGCGATGTCTTAGCTGATCCTATTTACAATTCCAAGATGGTCACCCGTCTGGTCAACAGCGTGATGCTGGATGGCAAGAAGGGCGTCGCTCAGAAGATCGTTTACGAGGCTTTCTCCATGATTCAGGAAAAGACCGGCAACGATCCTCTGGAAACTTTCGAGAAGGCGATGGAGAACATCATGCCCAGCCTCGAGTGCAAGACCCGCCGTGTTGGTGGTGCTAACTACCAGGTTCCTCTGGAAGTCAGCCCTGCCCGCCGCGAGACCCTGGGTCTGCGCTGGCTGACCGCTTACAGCCGCAGCCGTGGTGAGAAGACCATGGCCCAGCGTCTGGCCGCCGAGATCATGGATGCTGCCAACAACACTGGTAACGCCGTGAAGAAGCGCGAGGATACCCACAAGATGGCCGAGGCCAACAAGGCTTTCGCTCATTTCCGTTATTGATCTGTTCTGTAGGAGGTTAATTTCATGGCTACACCCAGAGAAGTTTCTCTTCAGATGACGAGAAATATCGGCATTATGGCCCATATCGATGCTGGTAAGACTACGACTACCGAGCGTATTCTGTACTACACCGGCATCAATCACAAGATCGGCGAAGTCCATGATGGCGGCGCTACCATGGACTGGATGGTTCAGGAGCAGGAGCGTGGTATCACCATCACTTCCGCTGCTACCACCTGCTACTGGAGCCACTCTGAGACCCAGAAGGATCCGGTTGCATTCAAGAAGAACCGTCACCGCATCAACATCATCGACACTCCGGGCCACGTGGACTTCACTGTTGAGGTCCAGCGTTCCCTGCGCGTGCTGGACGGTTCTGTGACCGTTCTGGCTGCTAAGGGCGGTGTCGAGCCTCAGTCTGAGACCGTCTGGCGTCAGGCTGACGAGTACAAAGTCCCCCGCATGGTTTACGTCAACAAGATGGATACCATGGGTGCCGACTTCTTCCGCTGCATCAAGATGCTGCATGATCGTCTGCACGCAAACGGCGTGGCGATCCAGCTGCCTATCGGTCAGGAGGATACCTTCCGCGGTATCGTTGACCTGGTCGATATGAACGCTGAGGTCTACTACGACGATATGGGCAACGACATGCGCACTGAGCCGATCCCCGAGGATATGGTCGAGCAGGCTGAAGAGTACCGTAACATTCTGGTCGAGGCTGTTGCCGAGAACGACGAAGTCCTGATGGAAAAGTACCTCGAGGGTGAGGAGATCACTCGTGAGGAACTGAAGGCTGCTATCCGCAAGGAGACCATTGCAAATACTCTGGTTCCCGTTACCTGCGGTTCTTCCTACAAGAACCGTGGTGTCCAGAAGCTGCTGGACGCTATCGTGGACTATATGCCCGCACCTACCGATGTCGAGGACATCAAGGGTGTGAATCCTGAGACCGAAGAGCAGGAGACCCGTCCGTCTTCCGACGACGCTCCCTTCGCAGCTCTGGCCTTCAAGATCGCTACCGACCCGTTCGTTGGTAAGCTGGCTTACTTCCGTGTCTACTCCGGTAAGGTCGAGGCAGGTACTACTGTCTACAACTCCGTGAAGGACACCAAGGAGCGTATGGGCCGCATCCTGCAGATGCACTCCAACCACCGCAAGGATATCGACTGCTGCTATGCAGGTGATATCGCTGCTGTTGTCGGTCTGAAGAACACCACCACTGGTGATACTCTGTGTGATGAGAATCATCCCATCATTCTGGAGTCCATGAAGTTCCCCGAGCCTGTTATCCGCGTTGCCATCGAGCCTAAGACCAAGGCCGGCAACGAGAAGATGGGCATCGCGCTGGCAAAGCTGGCCGAAGAGGATCCGACCTTCAAGACCTACACTGACGAAGAGACTGGTCAGACCATCATCGCAGGTATGGGCGAGCTCCATCTGGAGATCATCGTCGACCGCCTGCTGCGTGAGTTCAAGGTCGAGGCCAATGTCGGCGCACCTCAGGTCGCTTACCGTGAGACCATCCGCAAGGAGGCCAATCAGGAGACCAAGTACGCACGTCAGTCCGGTGGTAAGGGCCAGTACGGTCATGTTAAGATCAAGATCGAGCCCAACGAGCCCGGCAAGGGTTACGAGTTCGTCAACGCCATCGTTGGCGGTGCCATTCCGAAGGAATACATCCCGGCTATCGACAATGGTATCCAGGGTGCTATGAAGTCCGGCGTTCTGGCTGGCTATCCTGTCGTTGATGTCAAGGTCACCCTGTGGGATGGTTCTTATCACGAGGTCGACTCCTCTGAAATGGCCTTCTCCATTGCAGGTTCTATGGCCTTCAAGGACGCTATGCGCAAGGCTGACCCCATCATCACCGAGCCCATCATGAAGGTTGCTGTTATCGTTCCTGATGAGTATCTGGGCGATGTCATCGGCGACCTGAACTCTCGCCGTGGCCAGATCCAGGGCATGGAGGCAATGGCAGGCACTCAGCGTGTCAACGCTTTCGTTCCTCTGGCTCAGATGTTCGGCTACGCCACCGACCTGCGTTCCAAGACCCAGGGCCGTGGCCAGTATGTCATGGAGCCTTCTCACTACGAGCCGGTTCCCAAGAACATTGCCGACCAGATCATTGCTGGCCGCACCAAGGCTTGATTGCCTGAAACAAAGTAAAATTTTGCCGGGGTAGTGTAGCTCCGGCAAAATTTCCTGTAAAAGCACTTGATTTTACAGGACAAATTTAGTAGAATAGTTTTGCAATGCAATTCTGTGTTTGCAGGACTGTTGTAACCAAATTCAATCCGTTTAAGGGAGGATATTCCAATGGCTGAAAAGGCAAAATTTGACCGTTCTAAGCCGCATGTTAACATCGGCACCATCGGTCACGTTGACCACGGCAAGACCACTCTGACCGCTGCTATCACCAAGTACCTGGCTTTGAAGGGCGACGCAGACTTCATGGACTATGCCAACATCGATAAGGCTCCCGAGGAGCGCGCTCGTGGTATTACGATCAACTCCGCTCACGTCGAGTACCAGACCGATGCTCGTCACTACGCTCACGTTGACTGCCCGGGCCATGCTGACTACGTTAAGAACATGATCACCGGTGCTGCTCAGATGGACGGCGCTATCCTGGTCGTTGCTGCTACCGATGGTCCCATGCCCCAGACCCGTGAGCACATCCTGCTGGCTCGTCAGGTCGGCGTGCCTTATATCGTCGTGTTCATGAACAAGTGCGATATGGTCGACGACGAGGAGCTGCTGGATCTGGTCGAGATGGAGATCCGTGAGCTGCTGAGCGAGTATGACTTCCCCGGCGACGACACCCCCATCATCCGTGGCTCCGCTCTGAAGGCTCTGGAGTCCACCTCCAAGGATCCTGATGCACCCGAGTATGCTTGCATCAAGGAGCTGATGGACGCTGTTGACACCTATATCCCCAACCCCGATCGTGAGGAAGACAAGCCCTTCCTGATGCCCATCGAGGATGTCATGACCATTTCCGGCCGTGGTACTGTTGCTACCGGTCGTGTTGAGCGTGGCATTGCTAAGGTTGGCGATGCAATGGAGATCGTTGGCATTAAGCCCGATCGTCTGAGCACCACCATCACTGGCCTGGAGATGTTCCGTAAGTCTCTGGACTTCGCTGAGGCTGGCGATAACATCGGCGCTCTGTTGCGTGGTGTTGACCGTACCCAGATCGAGCGTGGCCAGGTTCTGGCTAAGCCCGGCACTGTCCATCCCCACAAGGTCTTCGAGTCTCAGGTCTATGTTCTGACCAAGGACGAAGGCGGCCGTCACACCCCCTTCTTCTCCAACTATCGTCCTCAGTTCTACTTCCGTACCACTGACGTGACCGGTATCATCACCCTGCCCGAAGGCACCGAGATGTGCATGCCCGGCGATAACGTTCAGATGCACGTTGAGCTGCTGACCCCCGTTGCTATGGAGGAGGGCCTGCGTTTCGCTATCCGTGAGGGTGGCCGTACCGTTGGTTCCGGCGTTGTTGGCAAGATCATTGAGTGATTTTGACCCTTCGCGCCTGTTCTAAGGCAAAAGGTTAAACTTACAAAGAGCCTTCCCATTCCGGAGAGTGGGAAGGCTCTTTTTGTGCTATCGGCGAATCAAAGGGAAAAGCCTCTTGTTCTGCATTCCGCAGAGCAGGAGGCTTTTTATGCTGCCGTGGGATCAGCCGAGCAGATCATATTGATTGGATCGTTTCTGAGCAATTTCATACACCTCTTCGTCAGCACGGACACCGATGACGATCACCAGCATTTCCGTCTCGGTGCGGCGCAGCTGATAGACGACCCGCAGGCCGGAAGCACGAAGCTTGATTTTTAGAAATCCAGCCAGATTGGTGCTTCTATGGTTGCCCAAAGCTTTTCCATAACCATTTTCTTCAGCAGGCAGGGGATTTTGCTGCACTTTTTTGATGGCTTTCAGGACAAGGAGCCGTTGGCTGCCATCCAGTGCTTTCAGATCCTTTTCGGCCTCGGGGAGGTATTCCAGTGTCCAGCTCATTCGATGTCTACCTCGTCAAAATCTGCGAGGTCCTCTGCCGTGATGCCCAAGCGGCGGTTCATTTCTGCCTCGGATATGACTGTGGCGGGGTCATAGTGCACCATCCGTTCGGTGGCAATGGTCAACAGGCGGGCATCGTTCACCTCATCCATCAGACGAACGTATTCCTCAGGAGAGAGAAGCACGCATTCGGCGGTGTTGTTCTTCATCACAACTTTTGCACCGTTCCGCTTGACATCGTCGAAGATCTTTCCCGCCAGACCGCGGTTGAATTGAGTGATCGGGATCGTATTGGTAATAGCGCTTACAACAGATGCCATGTCTGTCAGCTCCTTTCTATGGTTATAGTATAGCAGTTATCTGTAAAAATAGCAATAGAAATCGCAGTAAATTCACTGATGATATAAAGGCGGACAAAAGTTGGAGGAATTTTTGTTGTAGATCTGTTTACAAATAAAGGTTGTTATGATATCCTGACATTAAAGAGAGAAGATGTCGGAGAATGGAGGACGGCACTATGGCGTTTGACTATAAGAAGGAGTACAAGGAGTTTTATCTTCCACCCAGGAAGCCGGGTATTGTGACTGTTCCGCCGATGAATTTTGTGTCTGTACAGGGCAGGGGAGACCCCAATGAACCAGGTGGAGAGTATCAGGCGGCAATGGAGTTGCTGTATGGCATTGCCTTTACCATCAAGATGAGCTACAAGGGAAGCCATAAGATCGACGGTTACTTTGAATATGTTGTCCCACCGCTGGAGGGTTTGTGGCATCAGGAGGGGGTGGACGGTGTGGACTATGCCCACAAAGAATGCTTTGAGTGGACAAGTATGATCCGCCTGCCGGATTTCGTGACCCGGGAAGTGTTCGATTGGGCCGTTCAGGAAGCGACTGCAAAAAAGAAGAAGGATTTCTCCAAAGTGCAGTTCTTCCACTACGATGAGGGACTTTGTGTGCAGTGTATGCATGTTGGCTCTTATGATACTGAACCGGAGACGCTGGAGCAGATGGATGCTTTTGCGCGGGAACAGGGCTATGAGACTGATTTCACCGGGCACCGCCGCCACCACGAAATTTACCTCAGCGATCCGCGCCGGACAGCACCGGAAAAACTGAAAACAGTACTGCGGCACCCTGTTCGTGCAAAATAAAATCGGGAAAGTTCACAAAGACTGTCGATTTTCGTTGTGAGATGTGCTATACTAAATCTACCTATAGAAACATCTCGAAAAAGGGAGGAGAACATCATGCAGCATGAAACTGTCATCGTGCTGGACTTTGGCGGCCAGTACAATCAGCTGATCGCGCGCCGTGTCCGCGAGAACAATGTCTACTGTGAAATCTATTCCTACAAAACCGACCTGTCGGTCATCAAGGCGAAGAACCCCAAGGGTATCATCTTCACCGGCGGCCCCAACAGCGTCTATCTGGAAGATTCGCCCACCATCGACCCCGAGATCTTCAACTGGGGCATCCCTGTGCTGGGAATCTGCTACGGCAGCCAGCTGATGATGCATCTGCTGGGCGGTCGTGTCTGCCGCGCCCCTGAGCGTGAGTACGGCAAGACCGAGGTCTTTGTGGACAACAGCAGCAAGATGTTCGAGGATGTTCAGCCCTCCACCATCTGCTGGATGAGCCACAACGACTACATCGAGCAGGCAGCCCCCGGCTTCAAGATCACCGCACACACTGTGAACTGCCCTGTGGCTGCTGCAGAGAACGCCGAGAAGGGCCTGTACGCTGTTCAGTTCCACCCGGAGGTGCTCCACACCGCTGAGGGCAAGAAGATGCTCCGCAACTTCGTGTATAACGTCTGTGGATGCTCCGGCGACTGGAAGATGGACTCCTTCGTGGAGAACAATGTCAAGGCCCTGCAGGAACGCATTGGCGACGGCAAGGTGCTGTGCGCCCTGTCCGGCGGCGTGGATTCCTCTGTGCTGGCTGCGATGCTGGCAAAGGCCATCGGGAAGCAGCTGACCTGCGTGTTTGTGGATCACGGCCTGCTCCGCAAGAACGAAAAGGAAGAGGTCTGCTCTGTCTTTGGTCCGGGCAATGCCAACGGCTTTGATATCAACTTCATCTGCGTGGATGCCCGTGACCGCTATTTCAGCAAACTGGCCGGTGTTACTGAGCCCGAGCGCAAGCGCAAGATCATCGGCGAGGAGTTCATCCGCGTCTTTGAGGAGCAGGCAAAGCAGATCGGCAAGGTGGATTTCCTGGCACAGGGCACCATCTATCCTGACGTTGTGGAGAGCGGCTTGGGCGGCGAATCCACCGTCATCAAGAGCCACCACAATGTCGGCGGCCTGCCCGATACCGTGGACTTTAAGGAGCTGGTGGAGCCCCTGCGCAACCTGTTTAAGGATGAGGTGCGTCAGGTTGGCCGCGAACTGGGCCTGCCTGAGTATCTGGTCAGCCGTCAGCCGTTCCCCGGCCCTGGTCTGGGCATCCGCATCATCGGTGAGGTGACCCCCGAAAAGGTTGCCATCGTGCAGGATGCAGACGCAATCTGGCGTGAGGAGATCGCCAAGGCTGGTTTGGATAAGGAGATCAACCAGTATTACGCCGCTCTGACCAATATGCGCAGCGTCGGCGTGATGGGTGACGAGCGTACCTATGACTACGCTGTGGCCCTGCGTGCCGTGACCACCACCGACTTTATGACGGCTGAGAGCTACAATGTGCCTTGGGATGTTCTGGGCACCGTGACCAGCCGTATCGTCAATGAGGTCAAGCACGTCAACCGTGTGTTCTACGATTGCACCGGTAAGCCGCCTGCCACCATCGAGCTCGAGTAATGGATCAAAATGCCGAAAGCCTGTATTCATGCGGGTTTTCGGCATTTGTTTTTATCAATGCATAAGGAAAGGGAAAGAAGGGATAGGTTATGCTGCCGACAAGAGAAGAAGCAATGGCGTTGATTCGGGATGGTCTATCAAATAATCCGGGGCCTTGGGGAAAACATAGTTTAACAGCAGCACATTGTGCAGAAAAAATAGCAGTGGCATGTGGAGACATGGATGCGGAGAAGGCCTATGTTTTAGGCTTACTGCATGATATAGGAAGAAAATTTGGCGTAAGACATCTTGGCCATGTTTCCGATGGGTACAGATTTATGATGTGCCTTGGATATGATGAGGCGGCAAAAATCTGTTTGACGCATTCTTTTAACAATCACACGATAAATGAATACATTGGAAAATTTGATGTTTCAGATGAAGAAATGAAAATGATTAAGACTGAATTGGCTAGGACAGTATACGATGATTATGACCGGTTGATTCAATTGTGTGATAGTCTGGCGGGAGCGGAAGGGGTTCTGGATATAGAAGATAGAATGAACGATGTAAAGAAACGGTACGGCTTTTATCCGCAAGACAAGTGGGATTCCAATATGAGATTGAAGCAATACTTTGAGAAGAAAATGAAGAAGGACATCTACCTTGTTTGTGAGAAAGACTCATTTGTGCCGGAAGAGATAGGATGATCGAAGGTCTTGTGAATGGGTTCCCTGATGGGAGACTTTATGCTATAATAGGCAGGCAGCGAGGTGAAGTGTATGAAAAAAACAAGAGATCTGTTCTGGACTTTTTTGAAGATCGGTGCGTTCACATTTGGCGGCGGCTACGCAATGGTGGCCCTGCTGGAACGGGAATTTGTGGAGGACAAGCAGTGGCTGAGCCGGGAAGAATTTCTCGATATGGTCGCCATTGCGGAGTCCACGCCGGGCCCTGTGGCGGTGAACAGCGCCACCTATGTGGGCTATAAGATCGAAGGGGCAGAAGGGGCCGCGGCATCCACGCTGGCGGTCTGTCTGCCCTCGTTTGTGGTCATCTACCTGATTTCACTGGTGTTTGACCGGTTCTTGCAGCTGTCGGCAGTGGCAAGCGCGTTCCGGGGCATTCAGGTCTGCGTCATCTATCTGATCCTTTCGGCGGGGATGAAGATGCTGAAAAGCCTGTCCGGCACGGCCTTCAACAGGATCATCGTTGCCGGTGTTGTGGCGGCCATGGTGGGCTGCTCGGTGGCGGCGGTGTCCTTCTCGTCCCTCTACTACATCCTGCTCTGCGGGGCGGCAGGGGTGCTGCTCTACCTGTTAAGAAAGCTGCGGAAGGAGGAGAAAGCATGATCTACCTCCAGCTGTTCCTCAATTTTCTGATGATTGGAGCGCTCTCCTTTGGCGGCGGCTACGGGATGATCTCGCTGGTGCGGGAGACCGTGCTGCGTCATGGCTGGCTGACCGAAGCAGAATTCCTGAGTTTTGTCGCCGTTTCAGAGTCCACCCCGGGCCCGCTGGCAATCAATATGGCAACCTTTATCGGGTCATCACAGGGCGGCTTTCCGGGGGCGCTGATCGCTACGCTGGGGGTGGTGCTGCCCTCGTTCTTCATCATCCTGCTGATCGCGGCGGTGCTGAAAAACCTGATGAAGTATGCGGGTGTGGAAGCCTTTCTTTCCGGTGTGCGGCCCTGTGTGGTGGCCATGATCCTGGCGACCGCACTGAACATGATGCTCTCCACACTGGGCGGCATCAAAACGCTGGCGGATGGATTTGCACCGGATGCGAGATCAATCCTTGTGTTTGCTGTTTTATGGGCGGTGCATTTTGTCTGGAAGAAGCGGACGCAAAAAGCCCCGTCGCCCATCGGAATGATCCTGCTGGCGGCGGGACTGGGAATCCTGTTCTGGGGCGTATGAGAGATCATCGCCCTTTTTTTGTGGCTCAGTGCTCCACGAATTCGCCGCGCAGGGCGAACATGTGGTCCATGGGGCCGGAGCCTTTGCCCAGATCGAGCATGGCGGACAGGCAGCCTGAAATATATGCCTTGGCCCGCTCTACGGCGGCATCCAGGGGATAGCCCTTTGCCAGATTGGAGGCAATGGCGCTGGACAGGGTGCAGCCGGTGCCGTGGGTGTTGGGGTTGGCGATGCGCTCGCCGTGGAACCACTTGCCGCTGCCGTTGTGCCAGAGCAGATCGTCGGCATCATTCACCTTGTGGCCGCCCTTGCAGAGCACGGCACAGCCGTATTTTTCGCTGATGCACTTTGCAGCGGCCTCCATCCCGGCGGCATCGGTGATGGTCATGCCGGACAAGATCTCGGCCTCCGGAATGTTGGGCGTGACCACCTCGGCCATGGGCAGAAGCTGTCCGGTCAGGATCTGGATGGCGCTGTCCTGCAGCAGCTTGGAGCCGGAGGTGGCCACCATCACGGGATCGACTACGATATGTTTTGCATCGTACTGGCGCAGCTTTTTGGCAATGGTCTCAATGAGCGCAGACGACGACACCATGCCGATCTTGATGGCATCCGGGTAGATATCGGTGAACACCGCATCCAGCTGCTGGGCCAGAAATTCGGGTGTGGTCTCAAAGATGCCGGTCACGCCGGTGGTGTTCTGGGCCGTCAGAGCCGTGATGGCGCTCAGAGCAAACACACCGTTGGCGGTCATGGTCTTGATGTCGGCCTGAATGCCTGCGCCGCCGCTGGAGTCGCTTCCGGCAATGGTCAATGCTGTTTTCATAAGGAAAATCCCCCTTTTTCCTCTCAGCATAGCACAGTCCGGCGGCATTTGCAAGGAAAACTGGCCCGCCCTCTTTTCTGCCGGAGAAAAGCGTGATAAAATAAGGCAAAAACGAAACTGGGGGAGGATACAATGAACATCACGGTATATCTGGGCGCAAACGAGGGCAATGATCCGGCCCTGAAGCAGGCGGTGCAGGAGCTGGGAAGGTGGATCGGGGAGAGCGGGAACGCGCTGGTGTACGGCGGCTCCCGCTGCGGCCTGATGGGAGAGATCGCCGAAAGCACCCTGAACGCCGGGGGCGAAGTGACCGGCGTGGAACCGGAGTTTTTTGTGCAGGAAGAGCTGCAGCACGAGGGGCTGACGGAGCTGATCGTGACAAAGGATATGACTGAGCGCAAAACAAAGATGATCGCGCTGGGGAATGCGTTTATTGCGTTTCCCGGCGGCACCGGCACACTGGAGGAGATCGCCGAGGTGATGTCCAAGGTGTCGCTCAGGCATCTGGATGCGCCCTGCATCCTCTATAACCTGAACGGCTACTACGATGGCCTGAAAGTCCTGCTTGCCCGGATGATCGAAAAGGGGCTCTCCTCCCCGGAACGCCAGCAGGGGATCTATTTTGTAGAGGATCTGGAGCAGATCAAGGAAATTTTGCAGAAATTGTTTTGAAAATCCTGTTTAGGGTCGCTCTTTGCACACCTCCTGCCGCTCCGGCATAGACCGGGAAAAGGGGGAGTGCGATTTGGAACAGATTTTCCTGACGGCGGCAGTGCTGCTGCTGCCGATGCTCTGCACCACGGCTGGTGCGGCTGGTGTGTTCCTGCTGCGGAAGACTGGGGAGCCTGCCACCCGGCGGATGCTCTGCGGCATGGCGGCGGGCATCATGCTGGCGGCCAGCGTATGGAGCCTGCTTTTGCCGGCCATTGAGCGGGCAGAGCAGGGGCCGCTGCCTGCATGGGTCCCGCCTGCCGTGGGCCTGCTGCTGGGTGCGGTAGGGCTTTTGCGGCTGGAAACGCTGGCGGGCCGCCTGCTGAATACCGGGCCGGGCCGCTGTGGGCGGATGGTGCTGGCAGTCACCCTGCACAATCTGCCCGAGGGCATGGTAGTGGGCCTTGCTGCCGCGCTGGCCCTGCGGGGAGAACCGGATGCCATCAGCGGGGCGCTGGCCCTTGCGCTGGGCATTGGGCTGCAGAATATTCCAGAGGGAGCTGCGGTCAGCCTGCCGCTGGCGCAGGAGGGCAGGTCTAAGCGCCGCGCCTTTGCGGCGGGGGCTGCCTCCGGGCTTGTGGAGCCGCTGGGGGGCCTGCTGGCCCTTGCACTGGCCGGGTGGGTCAGTGCAGCCCTGCCCTGGCTGATGAGCCTTGCCGCCGGGTGCATGGTCTGCGTGACGGCACAGGAGATGATCCCGGAAGCCGTGGAGGCAGACGAACCGGCGGGAGTCATCAGCGTGGTGGCAGGGTTTGCCCTGATGATGGCGCTGGATGTTGCCCTGTAACGCAAAAAGGAGACCGCGTGGTGCGGTCTCCTTTTCGTCTGTCAGTGTGCTTCGAGTATTTCGGCCTGCAGGGTATCCAGCTGCTCAAAGCTGTACAGCCGGTTCAGCGCCTCCACCAGCTCCTTTTTGGAGAGCCGGGGCGGCAGGCCCAGCGCGTTGAGCAGCTGGTATTTCCGCTCGGTACTGCCCGGGGTGCCGGAAAGCCCCCAGTTGTACAGGTCGGTGTAGGTGATCTGCCGACCCTCCGGGCGGGCAGGCGCGGCCCCGGCTTCTGCGCCCAGTGCATCCCGCAGGCATTGCAGGACGATGGCATCATCCACGCCTTCCACGCCCAGCAGGCCTTCCTTGCCAGGCTGTGGCTTCCGCTTTTCCTTGCCATGGATGGCGGGCACGTAGGCCTGCACCACGTTTTCTGCCCCCACCAGACCGGTGATGTAGGTGCGGATGCGGAACCCGGCGGCATCGGAATCGGTGAAGAGGATCAGGCCGTTTTTTTTCGCCAGGGCTTTCAGCAGCTGCTGGCGTTTTTTGTCCTTGTAGATGCCAAAGCCGTCTGTCAGCAGGATCATGGCATCGGTCAGGTGGGAAAGGCGGGCGGCATCGTATTTGCCCTCCACCACCAGCACCCGGTCGGTGTGCAGCAGTTCTCGTTCGCTCATCGTCCGCTCCCCGCCAGCGCCAGACGGCAGAGTGCTGCTTCCAGCAGGGTCTGCACATCCACGGGCTGGCTCTTCAAACTTTTATCGAGGTCCAGCAGCACCTGCAGGCAGGTCTCCAGCTGGCCCAGCGTGTAATGCGATGCCGTTTCGGCTGAGCGCTTGAGTCGGTAATCGCTGCCCTTGTAGCCAAAATCCTTGAACACGGCGGCGTAGCTCTTCCGTTTGGAAGCCCCCAGCTTGACCCGGTACAGGTCTACATAGCTGCCGATCATTGCGCCAGTGATGGCAATGGGTTCCTGCTGTAAGCGCAGCAGGGTCTGCAGCTTTTTGCAGGCACCGGTGGCGTTCTTGGCGGTGATCATCCGGATCATCTCAAACACATCCGCTTCCAGGCTCACGGTGCCCATCTCGGCCACCATGGCGGCGGTAACGGTCTGGTAGCCGGAAAGGGCGCAGAGCTTGTCTACCTCGTTTTCCAGTAGGAAGGGATCCTCGCCGCAGCGCTCCAGCAGGGCTGCGGCAGCGCCCTCGGGCAGGGTGGTATCCTGCGCCTTGGCCCGCTCAATCAGCATCATCTTCAGCTCGTAGGGCTTGGGTTTGGAGAGCTCCTCGGCAAAGCCCAGCTTCTTGCATTCGGCGATCAGCTTTTGTGCCCGCTTGCCGGTTTTGAGCTTGCTGCGCTCCAGCTCGAACACACTGCCCAGCACCACCACGGCATTTTCCAGGCTGGCAAGGGTGCTGCACAGCTCCTCCAGATCCTTGTCGCCGTAGGCGGCGGGGTCAAGCTCGGGCAGCACCACCACGCGCCGGGTGCCAAAGAAGGAGATGGTGCCCGCTGCCATGATGAGCTGCTCGATCTCGGGCGCGGCACCGTCCAGCACGGTGGTCTCCTCATCCGTGTCAGCGCTCAGGATCCGGACAGCGGCAGACACCGCCTGCCGGACAAGATACCGCTCGCTGGAATAGAAATAGTAGACCGGACAGCCGCGGTCTGCCAGCTGACGTAGTTTGGCTTCCGTTGCCATGGCGGGGCCCCCTTTCAGAAAAGAATACCTTATAAGTGTACCCACCGGGGCGGGAAATGTCAATGCAGGAGACGGAAGAAAAAACGACGGATGTCTTTTATCGCTTCCGCAAACGTGATATACTGAAAGAAAACGGCCTGCGCCGGAACGGAAAGGGAAGAATACGGATGAAACGAGCCTATTTCAACTGCATCCTGCTGGACGGCACCGAACAGATGGAGCCGGTGGCGCACAAGATGGAGCTGGTGGTCTGCCGCGGCCGTGCCGTGCACAAGCCCGCTCCCAAGCGGAACAAAACGGTGGATGCCCTGCTTGACCCGTATCTGGCATAAATGCTATAATATCCTTAAATTCCGTCCGTGCCAGAGCGGGCGCTGAAAGGATGAAACGCTTACGAAACGCCCCAAGCTAACATTGCAGCTGCAATACAATTCGCCGGTGATCCTGACCTTTTTTCTGCTCTCCCTGGGGGCTTTGTTCCTGGGGCAGTGGACAGGCGGCTGGACTACAAAGCACCTGTTCTGCGTCTATCGCGGTTCTCTGAAAGACCCACTGTTTTACATCCGGCTCTTCGGCCATGTGCTGGGCCATGCCAGCTGGGATCATTTCCTGAACAATATGCTCCTGCTGCTGGTCATCGGCCCGCCGATGGAAGAAAAATACGGCAGCGGTCCCCTGCTCAAGGGCATCCTGCTCACGGCGCTCATCTCGGGTATTCTGCAGTGTGTGCTCTTCCCCCATACCGCCCTGCTGGGGGCTTCGGGCATCGTGTTCATGCTCATCATGCTGGCATCGCTGTCGGGCTTCTCCGGCGGCATCCCGGTGACCATGCTGCTGGTGGCGGCACTGTATCTGGGCCAGCAGGTGTATGATATCATCTTTGCGCACGATAATGTGGCGAACTTCATGCACATCGTGGGCGGTGTGTGCGGCACAGCCTTTGGGTATGTGTATGCCATGCTGCCCCGGAAACGCAGGAGACCGGCTGCCAGAAAAAAGCGATGATCAACAAACGACCCCGGAAAGCGTGAGAACAGCTTTCCGGGGTCGTTTTATGGATTACAGTTCGTTCAGGACCCGCCGTGCGGCACAGATGGTCTCCTCGCTGGTCTGCCAGACCTCAAACTCGGAGAAGCCGGGCAGGCCCATGGGAACACCTTCCCGCCGGAAGGTCATCCGGCTGTCCAGCACCTGCTTGCCGGACATGTGGAAGGCGTGTGCGCCTGTCTCAGCTGCCAGAGCAGGAAGATTGGCAGGGGTCACACCCGCACCCACCAGGATCTCAAGGTCAGGTCCGGCGGCTTCCACCAGCCGACGGAGCAGGGAAGCGCCCGCCGGGGCGCTGGCGGCCTGCCCGCTGGTCAGGATGGTGCCAAGGTTCAGCGCTTTGGCCGCTTCCAGCGCCGCAAAGGGGTCTTTGCAGACATCAAAGGCACGGTGCAGGGTGCAGACGACCGGACGGCCAGCGGCCTTTGCAGCGGCCCGGGCGGCCGCGTAGATGGGGCGCAGCGCGTCCACGTCCAGTTCTCCCTCCGGGGTCAGCACACCGGTCACAATGCCGTCCGCACCCGCCTGCACCAGCGCGGCAGCGGTCTCGGCCATCTGGGCAAGCTCATAGCGGTCGTAGCAGAAATCACCGAATCGGGGCCGCAGCAGGGCACGCACCGGCAGGCCGGTCTCGGCCTTGACCTGCCGCACCAGCGCAAGGCTGGGTGTGGTGCCACCAATGATCAGGTCGGCGCACAGCTCCAGCCGGTCGGCCCCGCCCCGCTTTGCCGCAAGGGCGCTTGCGACACTGTCTACACAAACTTCCAATGTGTAAGTCATAAATACCTCCAAGGCCCGTCAGCATCTCTACTGACGGGCCTTTCGTTGCTTTGATAAACTTAAACCATTCTGCCAAGGGCTCCCCTACTAGGGGAGCTGGCACGCGAAGCGTGACTGAGAGGTTTAATCCATTACTTTACACTTTCGAGGAACCGCACGAAACCGGCGCGGCCGGCTTCATCCAGCTTGTAGACACCGGCATCTGCCAGCACCTGCGCGAACACCTGGCCTACCTCATCCTGCAGGATCAGGTGGACGCTGTCGCTGTTCAGCTCAGGATGGCGGGCCAGGATCTCCTGTGCCCATGCGGCGTGCTTCTGCAGGGCTTCGGGGTACTGCTCGGCAGGCACCCGGGCCACCAGCATATCTGCCAGATCGAACAACTCCTGCTTCAGGCGGCTGGGAAGGACTGCCAGACCCATGACCTCGATCAGGCCGATGTTCTCCTTTTTGATGTGGTGGAGCTTTGCGTGGGGATGGTAGACCCCCAGCGGGTGTTCCGGGGTGGTGATGTTGTTGCGCAGGACCAGATCCAGCTGATATCTGCCATCCCGCACCCGGGCAATGGGGGTGATGGTGTTGTGGGGTTCGCCGTCCGTCTCGGCAAAGATGAAGCTTGCCTCGTCGGTATAGCTGCGCCATGCGGTCAGGATCTTGTCGGCCAGCTCCACCAGACGCTCGTCATCCGCACAGGTCAGGCGGATGCAGCTCATGGGCCAGTGGACGATGCCGGCTTCCACATCCTCAAAGCCGGGGAATACCCAGCTCTTCTCGATGGGGGCCTTGGCCATGGCGAACTCGTAGTGACCGCCCTGGAAGTGGTCGTGGCTCAGGATGCTGCCGCCCACAATGGGCAGGTCTGCATTGCTGCCCACGAAATAGTGGGGGAACAGGCCCACGAAGTCCAGCAGCTTGCGGAAGGTGGCCCGCTCGATCTTCATGGGGGTGTGCTGGCTGTTGAACACGATGCAGTGCTCGTTGTAGTAAACGTAGGGGCTGTACTGCAGATTCCATGCGCTGCCGTTGATGGTCAGCGGGATGATGCGGTGGTTTTCGCGGGCGGGATGGTTCATCCGGCCTGCATAGCCCTCGTTCTCCACGCAGAGCTGGCACTTGGGGTAAGCGCTCTGGGGGGCCAGCTTGGCGGCGGCAATGGCCTTGGGGTCCTTTTCGGGCTTCGAGAGGTTGATGGTGATGTCCAGATCGCCGTAGGGGGTCTTGGTGACCCACTTCACGTCCCGCTTGATGCGGTAGCGGCGGATGTAATCGGTATCCTGGCTGAATTCATAGAACCAGTCGGTGGCGGCCTGGGGGCCCTCGCTTTCGTACCGCTCCTCAAAGTTGGCGCGGACAATGGAGGGGCGCGGGGTCAGCACGCCCATCAGCTTGGTGTCAAACAGGTCGCGGGCGGTGGAATTGTCCGCGCACACGCCCCGGGCCACGGCATCGTCCACCAGCGTTTTCAGGATGCTCTCGAGGTCGGTGTAGCAGACATCCCCCTCGGGCTCGGTAAAGCTGTCCAGCTGCATGGTCATCAGCAGCTGATTGCGGATGTAGATCTCGTCATCGGGCAGGATGAGCCCGGTGTCCAGCCCATAGTTGACGAGCTGTTGAATGGCAGTAGAGATCACAGCACGGCACCTCCTTCCGGACGGATGGAGAGGATGTGGCACTTGCCTGCGCCCAGAATGGCCTCCATCTCAGCCTTGAAGGCATCCAGCTTCTCCAGCGGCACAAAGGCCTGCACGGTGCCGGCAAAGCCGCCGCCGTGAACGCGGACAGCGCCCGCGCCGTTCAGGAAATGCTTTGCGGCGGCAATGGTCACAGCCACTTCCTGATGCTCTTTGTACCCGGCAGGGATGACGTTCTGCAGGTATTCCCAGCTGCTGGTGCCGGATTCGTTGACCAGCTGCAGGAAGGTCTCAAAATCACCGGCGCGCAGGGCGTTTACCTGCCGGGCAACGCGCTGGTTGTCGGCGTAGATGTGGAAAGCCCGGAGCACGGCACGGTCACCGCACTGTTTGCGGCATGCGGGCAGATTTGCAATAAAGGTCTCAAAGGGCACATCCCGCAGGACCTGGCCGCCGCAGACAGCGGCCACGGCGCGGCACTCGTTGGGGATGGCGGCGTACTCATCGGTCAGGTCGGCGTGGTCTGCACCGGAATCCAGGATGCAAAGGGCAAGACCTGCCTGAGAGAAATCCACCTGCACCGGCTCCACATCGGGGTGGGCAGGATCGGCAAAGTCGATGGTGATAATGTTGCCCACGCTGGAGGCCATCTGATCCATCAGGCCGCAGGGCTTGCCAAAGTAGACGTTCTCTGCCCACTGGCCGATCTGCGCAATGGCGATGGGGGAGACCTTTTCGGCCATGAAGCGGTCGTTCAGGATGACACCGATCAGCACCTCAAAGGCGGCAGAGGACGAAACGCCGCTGCCCTTGGGCACGTTGGAGGAAATGTACACGTCCAGGCCGGAGAGGGCAGCGCCACGCTCCTTGAAGGCCTCACACTCGCCCCGCAGCAGGGCCATGGTGGTGTTCTCTTCCTCCTTGCGGGCAGCAAGGTCGCCAAGGTCGATGACACAGAGGTCATAGCCCTCGCTCTGCACACGCAGCTGGTTCAGGCCGTTGGGGGCAGCGGCAGCGATCATGTCAATGTTCACGCTGCCGGCCAGCACCCGGCCATGCTGGTGGTCGGTGTGGTTGCCGCCGATCTCGGTGCGGCCCGGGGCGCTGTACAGTCCGGCCTCGGTGTGGGCACCAAAGGTCGCTTCCAGCCCGTCCAGCACTGCCGCATAGCGTGCGGCGTGGGCAGCGGTCTGCTCCGGCGAACAGCAGTAGAGGGAGGCCAGCCGGGCGGTATGGGTGCCGCCCGCCAGCTCCTGCTTCCAGACAGAAATAGGCTTCATCATGGCGCGTTCCTCCTCGTATAGGTGAATGATTCTTCAAAGGGCCAGGGCCCGTTCTTCTGATTCTATAATATCGGTTCTGTCGAGAAAAGACCATGTATTATTGTTGCATCTGGATGAAAGGTCAACGCAGTTCCGGCGGTCAGCTCCGGGGCGCGAAATCGCCGCCGGTGAGCCCGTCGAGGTTCAGCATCCCTTCCAGCGCAGCAATGTCGGTGGAAACATCCAGCGCATCGGAGGCAAACAGCTTGTCCAGCTGGTTTTCAAAGGCGGTGATGAGCAGATCCATGCTCCGCTCAATGCTCTGCTTTGCCTCAGTGATGTTGGAGCCCTGCACATCCTGTGCCGAAAGCTGGGCGTAGGTATTCAGCAGCTTCAGCGCGGTGGGCAGGTAGTAATCCATAAATTTCTGCAGCTGGGCTTTTTTGTCCGGGTCCTTTTTAGCCAGTGCGAAGATGCGGGCGCTGACATCCTCCAGCCGGGAGATCTTGGCCGTCATCACCGGGTCGGGGATGGCATCGTTGGCCTGCCGGAGCTGGCGCTGCAGGGCGGCATACTGATCCTCGGGAGCCGGTGCGGGTGCGGGCTCGGCGGGTCTGGGCGGCTGGGGCGCAGCGCCCCGCACCACCAGCGTGCCGGTGCGGTTGTCGATATAGGCATCGGCCCCGAAATAGCCGTGGTCGATGGCGCGCTCCACGGCGGCGCGGCCCCTGTCGGCATCAATGCCCGCGGCTGCAAAGAGTTCGTCCAGCGGGATGTTATCCCGGGTCCCAACGATCTTGTCCAGTTGGCGCTCCAGCTTGCGGGCCTGCTTCATCCGCAGGCCCATGGCCAGCGCAGCGCCGCCGCCAATGGTCTGGGCCAGCGCGGTCAGAAACTCGCCCCAGTCGAACCAGTAGCCCCACAGGTCAATGATATCGGCAAGGCCTGCAAGGCCCACCACCAGAAAGATGCCGCCGAACACCGTGCAGAGGCTGGTCAGGGTCTTGTGCCACTTTTTGGCGTTCTGCTGCTCGGCAGTGGGCACATCGTGGCCGTAGACCGGCTCAGTGTCCCGGGCCGACTGACCGGCACCGGTGTCCTGGGGGCGGAAATCGCTGGAATATTCCGCGTTCTCCTGCTCCTTTTTTTCGGCATCCCGGTCAATGGCACGCAGGATGAAAAACAGAACGCCCAGCGGTGCTGACATGGCGAATACTACCAGCAGGGCAATGGTGGGAATGTGGGCAAGAAAATGTTTGCTGCGTCTGGGCTCCATGGGGCAGAATCCTCCTAAAACAAAAAAGCCGTGTTCCACTTTATTATAGCGGAGCACGGCCCTTTTGTTAAGGGGGTAATTTATTTGTGGGAAAGGAAATTACTTCATCAGGCTGCAAACGGCCTCGGCGTAAGCGGCGGGATCATCCACGGGCAGGCCCTCGATCAGCTGTGCCTGTGCATAGAGCAGGCTGCTGTATTTCTTGACCTTGTCGGTATCACCGGCCTCCTGTGCGGCCTTCAGCACGGCGAACACGGGGTGGTTGATGTTCAGTTCCAGCACCTTGTCGCTCTTCACGCCCTCGCTGCCGGGCTGCTTGGAGAGCACCTTCTCCATCTCGATGGACAGGGGGCCGTCGGCGCTCAGGCAGACAGGGTGATCCTTCAGGCGGGTGGAGACCTTGACCTCCTTGACCTTGCCGTCCAGAGCGTCCTTCATGGCATCGAACAGGGGCTTGTTCTCGGCGGTGGCATCTTCAGCGGCCTTTTTCTCGTCCTCGGTCTCAAGGCCCAGATCGCCGCTGTTGATGTTCTTGAACTCCACGGTGCCGTCCTTGCCCTCGGCATCCTTGCGGGGGTAGCTGCGCATGATCTGCAGGCAGAACTCATCCACGTCCTCGGTCAGCAGCAGGACATCATAGCCCTTGTCCAGAACCAGCTCGGCGGCGGGGAGCTTGGCCAGACGGTCAGTGGAGTCACCGGCGGCAAAGTAGATGAACTTCTGCTCGGCAGGCATCTTGTCCACATACTCCTGCAGGGTGACCATCTTCTGCTCCTTGGCAGACCAGAACAGCAGCAGGTCGCGCAGCAGCTCAGCGTGCATCCCGTAATCAGAGTAAGCGCCGAACTTGATCTGGCGGCCGAATTCCTTCCAGAATGCCTCGTACTTTTCGCGGTCGTTGACCAGCATGGAGTGCAGCTCGTTCTTGATCTTCTTTTCCAGTGCGTTGTGGATCAGCTTGAGCTGGTTGTCCTTCTGCAGCATCTCACGGCTGATGTTCAGGCTCAGATCCTGGCTGTCCACAATGCCCTTGACGAAGCTGAAGTAATCGGGCAGCAGGTCTGCGCACTTTTCCATGATGAGCACGCCGGATGCGTACAGGGCCAGACCCTTCTCATATTCCTTGGTGTAGAAATCATAGGGGCGATGGCTGGGCACGAACAGCAGGGCGTTGTAGTTGGCGGTGCCCTCGGTGCGGCTCACGATGACGCGGGCGGGGTCAGAATAATCGTTGAACTTATCCTTGTAGAAGCTGGCGTATTCCTCGTCGGTGACCTCGCTCTTCTGCTTCTTCCAGATGGGCACCATGCTGTTCAGGGTCTCAAGCTCGGTGTAGGTCTCCCACTCCGGCTTGTAGTCCTCGGGCTTGGGATCGGGTTCGGGCTTCTGGCGGCTCTTTTCCCGCTCCATCTGGATGGGATAGCGCACATAGTCGCTGTACTTTTTGACGATGGCCACGATGCCGTATTCGTCGAGGAAGTTTTCGTAATTGTCGGTATCGGTGCTGTCCTTGATGTGCAGGATGATGTCGGTACCGGCGGTTTCCTTCTCAGCGGGGGTCAGCTCGTAGCCGTCAGCACCGCTGGACTCCCACTGCCAGGCCTCGTCCGCACCGTATGCCCTGGAGATGACGGTGACCTTGTCGGCGACCATGAAGGCGGAGTAGAAGCCCACGCCGAACTGACCGATGATGTCGATGTTCTCGTCCTTGTTGTCCTTCTTGAAGTCCAGAGAACCGGAGTGGGCGATGGTGCCCAGGTTCTGCTCCAGCTCTTCTTTGGTCATACCGATGCCGTTATCGGAGACAGTCAGCAGGCGATTGTCCTTATCGCGGGTGAGCAGGATGCGGAAATCGCCCTTGTTCATGCCCACGGAAGGATCGGTCAGGCTCTTATAATAAAGTTTGTCGATGGCATCCGAAGCGTTGGAGATCAGCTCACGCAGGAAGATCTCCTTGTTGGTGTAGATGGAGTTGATCATCATGTCCATCAGCTTTTTGCTTTCAGCCTGAAATTCTTTCTTCGCCATAATACAAAACCTCTTTTGTACAGTATTCAGATCCGGCCCCTCGCAAAAGGAGCGGCAATGCAGAAGAAGCAGCCGATGCTGCATCTTCTTAGCACTCATATCTTTCGAGTGCTAATATACACCGATGCGGGTCAAAAATCAAGGGGTTTCATAAAAAGTTCAGAAATGAACTGGAACAAAATGCCTTTTGTGCGTTGCTACAAAAAATTCATAAAGAAATAGTTGACCTTTCACAATTTTTAGCGTATACTGATCAGCGGAAACAAACGAGGAAAGAGGAATATGTTATGGCAATGAAGCCGGAGATCTCCGTGAAGAACCTGCTGATGCAGGCATTCCTGACGGGTTGGGAACGCTCGGACAAGAGCATTTCGCAGGATGAATACTTACAGAGCGCCATTCAGGTCATTGAGGTGCTGCAGGTGGAACCTGAAAATGTCTACGCCGAGGAGGGCCTGGGCCTGACCGATGGCGATGAGGTGGATCATCTGGACGACCTGCTGCGGGCAGACGGCCAGTGGCTGTATTACGGTGTGGAGGAGGAAAACTTCTTCCTCATCCAGTGGTACCCGGACAAGGCTTCTGCCGAGGCCAAGCTGGCCGAGCTGGAAGCACTGGGCGACGGCAGGCAGTATCTGGTGGACCTGAGCCTGACCCGCGAAAATCCTTCGGCCGCTGAGAACTTCGGTAGCTCCAACCCGGTTCAGCTGCGGAGCTGAGCTGAGCGTTTCTGACAAAAAGAAAGGGAATTTTCCATGCAGCTTTCACAAACGGAACGGGAGCGCCTGTCCGCTATTCTGGAACAGTACGACCATCACCCTAAGGTGCAGGAAATGCGTGAGTTTATCCAGCACGGTGATGTGACCACCTACCAGCACTGCAAGAATGTGGTCGTGGTCAGCTGCTGGATCAACCACCGCTTCCATCTGGGAGCCGATGAGACCACGCTGGCCGTGGGGGCCTTCCTCCACGATTTCTATCTCTATGACTGGCACAAGCAGGGCTCTTTCCACGGCCTGCGGAATCTGTTTGAGATGCACGGCTTTTCCCACCCAGGGTCTGCCTGTGTGAACGCACAGCGGGTGTTCGGCATTACCAAAAAGGAGCAGAACGTCATTGCAAGCCACATGTGGCCCCTGACCTTCCGCCATATCCCGACCTGCCGCGAGGCGGTCATCGTCTGTCTGGCGGATAAATACTGCGCCATTGTGGAGAGCATGTTCCGCCGCACAAGGGTGGGCGCTGACGAAGAAGAGTGGTAAAGAAGCCGCCGCACTGTTCACATGAAAGAAAGCAAAAGACCAGAGTTGTAACGCCTTTTGGCGAAACAACTCTGGTCTTTTTTGCTGGGGCTTGTGCAACAGCCTCTTTGAAAAAGTGATCTTATTCTGCTCTCAGAGCCTTGACAGGGTCAGAGCGGGAAGCGGTTTTGGCGGGGATGAAGCCGCCCAGAATGGTCAGCACAGTTGCCAGCGCAACCAGCACCACAGCGGCCTTCCAGGGCAGAACGGCCACTACGCTGGTGCCGACGGCGATTTTCTGGATGAGCATGTTGCCCGGAATGAGCAGCAGTCTGCTGAGACCGATGCCCATGAGGCCCGAGCACAGGCCGATGATGAAGGTCTCGGCGTTGAACACCTCGGAGATGTTCCGCTTGGAAGCACCGATGGCACGCAGGATGCCGATCTCCTTGCGGCGCTCCAGCACGCTGATATAGGTGATGATGCCGATCATAATGGAGGAGACCACCAGCGAGATGGAGACAAAGGCCACCAGCATGTTGGAGATCATGTTGATGATCCTGGTCACGGAGGTCATCAGGGTGCCCACCACATCAGTGTACTGGATCACCTTGTCTTCCGCGCCCTGCTCACGCATGGCGGCATTGTAGCTGTCCAGCACATTGAGGACTTTAGCCTTTTGCTCGAAGTCCAGCGGATAGATGCTGATCTGGCTGGGGTCATCTTCACTGGCATAGCCAAAGGACTGCAGGTTGCTTTCATAGGTGGCGCTGGTGGACATCATTTTTGACTTCATCAGCTCCGCCAGATCGTCTTCGGTCATGTTGAACCGGACGGCATTCCGGAACGCATCTGCGTCGATCTTCAGCGCGCTTTCCATCTGGCTGCCCAGAGAGGAGAAGCGCTCGGTCATCTGGCTCTGCAGATTCGTGCTGATCTGGCCCATGGCCTGCTCCATGGCAGCGCCCAGCTGGGTCTGTAATCCGGCGGCGATCTGTTCCGAGAAGTTTGACATCATGCTGCCCATGACCTGCTGCATGGCGGCAGTAAACTGCTCCTGCAGGGCAGCGGTATCGATGAGGCTGCCCATGGAATCCTTCATCAGCTGCTGGAACTGGTCGCTGGCGAGATACTGGTCAAAACCGATCTTGTCCAGCCCCAGAATGCCGTTGCCGATGATGTAATCCTTGTAGCCGGTCATCACCTTCTGGGCCAGCTGCTGCATTTTGTCGGCGGGGATGGAAATGTCCATGTTGGCGAACACGTCCGTCAGGGCGCTCATGTCGATGTCGGGCGTTTCGGTCAGATCAAATTGGAAGCTGTCCGGGTCAATGAGGGAGGAAAAATCTACGGAACCGTCGCTCAGGTCGAACGCGCCGCTCAGGTCAAGATCCAGCTTGCCGGGGTCGAACTGGAAGGCGCTCTCGAGCTGGTCGGTGTCAATGGAGAAGAGGGAAGCCATGTCCACAGCAGCGGTCTGCTCGGTGCCGAAGGGCTCACCGTTCAGCACATTGGTCTGCGGGGCGGCGAGCTGATCCTGTACCAGCCTGCTCTGGGCGGCGGTGTCCATGACATGCCGGGTCAGGGAGGCGGGATAGGCAATGCCGGAAGAAAGCATGGCGGCGGAGGCGTTCTCCCTGGGCTGCACCACGCCCACGATGGTCATGGTCTCGCTGTTGGCCACAAGCTCCTGCAGGAAGGCATTGTCGTCCGATTTGTCCACCCAGGTGCTGTGGGCATCATCGTACTGGTAGCGGTCGGCCGCGTTGACCAGCTTGAAGGTGCGGCCCAGAAAATCGCTGTACCGGTAGGTCTTGAAATCTTCGGGCACATCCACATTCTGGTTCTGGGCGAATTGCTGGATCATCTTGTCCAGCTCGGCGTTGTCCCGCAGGCCCAGCGCGTAGAGGGCATAATCGGTGATGGAACCATCCGCGCCCAGCACGGCAACGCACTCGTTGTAGCTTTCGGGCCAGCGGCCTGCCTTGACCTCGTACTGGGAATGATACAGGGCATCACTGGCGGGCAGCTGGTAGAACACGCTGGTGTTCATCATGCTGGCCATCATGTTGTTGGTCGAGCTGGTGGAGCTGATGCCCAGAGCGGAAAGGGAGGAATCCGGGTTCACCTGCCGGATGCTGCCGTCCGGGTCCTGGCGGTAGATCTGAGGCTGTACATTATAGGAATACTCCACCGAGGAAACGCTCTCCCCGATGCTGCAGGCATCGCTCTCGAGGTAGGCTTTCAGGCTCTTCAGGTCGTTGGAGGTGATGCCGGAAACCATCTGGGTCACGAGCTGGCGCACCGGCACCATCCCCTCGCTGAGGTCGGGGGCGGCGGTCTGGCCGGGCAGGTCAGCAGACAGCAGGCTGGTCAGATCCATGCCGCTGCGCAGGATCTGTACCGGGTACTCGGAAAGGGTGTCCCGCTCCATATCGGCGATATACTGGTTGACACCGGTGGACAGGGAGATGATCAGCGCAATGCCGATGATGCCGATAGAGCCTGCAAAGGCCGTGAGCAGGGTGCGGGTCTTTTTGGTCCAGAGGTTGTTGAAGCTCAGGGTCAGCGAGGTCCACCACGACATGGAGGAGTGGCCCATGTTCTTGTGAACGGCAGGGGCAAGCTGAGCGGTGTCAGGTTTGTAGGGGGCGGTGTCGGAGCGGATGACACCATCCTTCAGGTTCACGATGCGGGTGGCGTACTGTTGGGCCAGCTCCGGGTTGTGGGTGACCATGACCACCAGCCGGTCCTTTGCCACCTCCTTGAGCAGCTCCATGACCTGGATGCTGGTCTCGCTGTCCAGCGCGCCGGTGGGTTCGTCCGCCAGCAGGATATCCGGGTTGTTGACCAGCGCACGGGCAATGGCAACGCGCTGCATCTGGCCGCCGGACATTTCGCTGGGGTGCTTGTGCAGCTGATTGCCCAGCCCGACCTTCTGCAGTGCCTCGGTGGCGCGGCGCTTGCGCTCTGAGCCCGAGATGCCGGAAATGGTCAGGGCCAGCTCCACGTTGGCCAGAACGGTCTGATGGGGGATCAGGTTGTAGCTCTGGAACACAAAGCCGATGGTGTGGTTGCGGTAGGAGTCCCAATCGCGGTCGGTGTACTTTTTGGTGGAGATCCCGTTGATGACAAGGTCACCGCTGTCGTACCGATCCAGGCCGCCGATGATGTTCAGCAGGGTGGTCTTACCGGAGCCGGAGGGGCCCAGGATGGCGACGAATTCGCTGTCGCGCAGGTTCAGGCTGACATCATTCAGTGCGGTCTGTACAAGGTCACCGGTTTTGTATTCCTTGCGGATCTTTTTCAGTTGAAGCATAGGCAGGCCTTTCTTATGCGTGCCCGGCGGCGTGTGGGAAATGCCGGACAAAAAACAAAATAACGTAGATATGGTATCAGATGAATGTGAACAAACCGTTGCTTTTCTGGAAAGATGGTGTTATGCTGGAGAAGGTAAAAGAAACAAAAATCGACACTTTATGACGTAAATTACCGGAAATAAAGACGCAAAAAGCCACCATTCCTGCACGGTTCGACGCATAGTGACGTTTTTTCAGGGATTGAATCTTTCCGCAGGGCCTTATAAAATAGTATCGTACAGTACGCACGGAAGAAAAGTGCGGCAAATTTAAGGCAAAGGGGAAGGTTGGATTGACGGAACGACTCGTTTCAAAGCTGCATGTCGCGCTTTTGAGCTACGACGAGCGGGAAATCCGCGTCCGGAAAAATTATCTGGAGGAGCAGAATCCTGCAATCTGCTGTGTCTGCTTCCACAGCGGCGAGGAGCTGCTGCGGGAGCTGCGCCAGCAGCGCAGTGTGGATATCGTGGTGCTTTCGAGCCAGCTGGAGGATATGGATGGGTATGAGTTCCTCAAACGGCTCAACAGCCTGCATAACCGCCCGCTGCTGCTGTTGCAGGGGGATGACTGGTACAGCGATGCCACGGCATCGTTCCTGCGGCCGGACGGCAGGCAGTACCTGCCGGAGCGCAGCAGCCTGCTGGATCTGCTGCTGGATCTGCGCAGCTCCACGGACATCGGCATCTTCTGGGTGCTGCCGTTCTGCAAGCAGCTTTATGCGGAGTGGGGCATCCAGCAGCCGGATGTGAACTGTGAATATCTGACCACCGCGCTGCAGGTCGTATGCGGCACAGAGCGGAAGCTGGCCGTGCGCAAGGAGATCCTGCAGACTGTGGCCGAGGAACACCACACCACAGTGGCCGCTGTGGACTGCGGGATGCGCCGCCTGATCGACGGGGTGGAAAAATACAACACCGAAGCCTGGCAGAAATTCAAGCAGGATTACGGCCTGATGGGGCATAGCGTTACCCTGGGCAAGCTGATCTATGCGGGCCGCCAGAAATTGATCGACAGCGGAACGCAGGGACGGAAGGCCGGACGATGAGAAAAAAGAGAGAGAACGGAATGGCAAAAGAGAGCGGGATGGGGGATTTCCCCCGCAAACAATTTGAGAGCGTGCTGCTGCACTCCCTGCGCATCATGGACCAGAACCGGGAATACCTGCAGATGCATCTGGCCCGGACCGGAGACGAAAGGACCCGGCAGGCGCTGGAGGATATGGGGCAGGAGAGCATCCGCCTGGAGCGCACCCTGCGGGAGATGATGGGTCTGCTGGAAGTGGAGATGAACGACAAGCCGTCCATGAAGCCGGTAGACCTGTGCTGGATCCTGATGGAGGCCGCCCAGATAGCCCCGGAGATCGAGAAGCAGCTGGGCATCCGGCTGATCGTGGATCACAGCCCGTTCCGGCGCTGCTATGTCAAGGCGGATGCCCAGGAGGCCGAGCAGCTGCTGTTTCATCTGCTTTCCAACGCCCTGCGGGCCGTAAGCCCCGGCGGGCAGATCAAGATCCGGCTCACCCGGGACGACGAGGATCTGTACCTGATCGTGGAGGACGACGGCTGCGGCCTGCCCACCGGTGAAAACTGGATGGAGAACCGCCGCCGTTTCCTGGGCGGTGTGCAGGCAGGGCTGCTGCTCTGCCGCCGTTACTGCGCCCACATGGGGTGGGTGCTTTCCCTCACGCCGCGCGATGCCGGAAGCGGTACCCGGGCAGAGGTGCGCATCCCGCTGGCCGGAACGATGTTTCCCATTGAGGGCAGCGTGGAACTGCACACCATCCATCCGGCACTCACCACTGCCGATGGCCTGCGCTGGCAGATCCTGCGGGAGCTTGCCCTGTTGTCCGATAAAATGGAATGATACGATATTCAGCGCCCTGCTCCGGGCTTTTCCGGGGCAGGGCGTTTTTGTGTAAAAATCACTCTGAGTAAAGAATCTTAACCGGAATGTAGAAAAACAGGGGGGCTGTATTCGTGAATTTAACAAAATGTTTAACTTTTTGAGCGGAAAATACTATTTTTTGCGTGTAAAATATGGTGATTGGATTGATTGTATCCCGATTTTTGAGTATAATACAACTGTATTTTTATATTGTTCCTCAGGAGGAAAAGCAAGTGAGAGTAGGTCTTGACATCGGAAGCACCACCATCAAGTGCGCGGTGCTGGACGAACATGATGCGCTGATTTATTCAACATACGAGCGTCATTACAGCCATATTCTGGAAAAGGCGCAGGAGCTGCTGCGCCGCATCGATGCAGAGCACCTGCACGGAAACAAGGCTCTGCTGAGCATCTCCGGTTCTGCCGGTATGGGCCTGGCCGACAGCTGCGGCGTGCCCTTTGTGCAGGAGGTGTTCTCCACCCGTGTGGCAGTCAAGCGGTTTGTGCCCGCCACCGACTGCGTGATCGAGCTGGGCGGCGAGGACGCAAAGATCCTGTTCCTGACCAACGGCACCGAGGTCCGCATGAACGGCAGCTGTGCCGGCGGCACCGGTGCCTTTATTGACCAGATGGCCACCCTGCTGAAGATGAGTGCCGACGAGATGAACAAGGCCGCGGAAAAGGCTGAGCGCACCTATACCATCGCGTCCCGCTGCGGCGTGTTTGCCAAAAGTGACGTGCAGCCCCTCATCAATCAGGGCGCGCGCACGGAGGATATCGCCGCCAGCATCTACAAGGCGGTGGTCAATCAGACCATTGCCGGTCTGGCACAGGGCCGCCCCATCAAGGGCAATATCCTGTATCTGGGCGGGCCGCTGACCTTCAGCAGCGTGCTGCGCAAGAGCTTTGATGAGGCGCTGGGGGTCACCGGCACCTGCCCCGAGAACAGCCTGCTCTATGTGGCACTGGGTGCCGCCCTCTATGCGGATAAGGAGTTCAACCTCTCCGCAGTGGCCGACGCGCTGGACCAGTACGCCGCCACCGCTACTTATGCCAGTGAGCCTCCGCTCTTTGCCAACAAGCAGGAGTACGAGGAATTCCATGCCCGGCACATGTCCCACAGAGTGCCTCATGTGCCTTTCAGCGCCCAGTGCGGCCCGGTGCATATCGGCATCGACTCCGGCTCCACCACCGTCAAGCTGGTGGTGGTGGACGAGAAGAGCCAGATCCTGTACACCAATTACCAGCCCAACCTTGGCAACCCGCTGCCCCTGATCCGGGAACAGCTGATCAAGATCTACCGGGAGCACCCCGGCCTGCAGGTGGCCAGCGTGACCACCACTGGCTACGGCGAGGAACTGGTCAAGAACGCCTTCCGCTGTGATTATGGCCTGGTGGAAACGGTGGCTCATTTCACCGCCGCCAAATACTTTATGCCCGATGTAGATTTCATCATCGATATCGGCGGTCAGGACATGAAGTGCTTCAAGATCGAGGATGGTGCCATCAGCAACATCTTCCTGAACGAGGCCTGCTCCTCCGGCTGCGGCAGCTTTTTGCAGACCTTTGCTCAGGCATTGGGCTATGATGTCAAGAAGTTCGCCGCTCTCGGCCTGTTCGCAGACCGCCCCGTGGATCTGGGCAGCCGCTGTACCGTGTTTATGAACAGCTCGGTCAAGCAGGCCCAGAAGGACGGTGCTTCCATCGAGAACATTTCCGCCGGTCTGTCCATCAGTGTGGTCAAGAACGCGCTGTACAAGGTCATCCGCGCATCCAGCCCCGAGGAGCTGGGCCGCAGGATCGTGGTGCAGGGCGGTACTTTCTACAATGAAGCTGTTCTCCGCGCCTTTGAAAAAGAGATGGGCGTGGAGGTCATCCGCCCCGACATCGCGGGCCTGATGGGTGCCTACGGTGCGGCCCTGTTCGGCCTGCGCCAGAGCCATAAGAACCATCAGGAAACTTCCAGGATGATGAATCTGGCCGAGTTGGAAGCCTTCGACCAGAAGGTGGTCAGCGTCAAGTGCGGCGGCTGCGGCAACCACTGCCAGCTCACCATCAACACCTTTGCCGATGGCCGCAAGTTCATCTCCGGCAACCGCTGCGATAAGCCCGTGACCGGTAAGAGCGAGGACGACAGCCTGAATCTGTACGCCTACAAGCAGCAGCTGCTGGCCGGTTACAAGCCCGTGCCCGGCAAGCGCGGCTCCATTGGCATTCCGCTCTGCCTGAATATGTACGAGCTGCTGCCCTTCTGGTACACCTTCTGGACCAGGCTGGGCTTTGCCGTGCACACCAGCCCGGTGTCCAGCCGGGGGCTGTATCTGGCCGGTCAGGCCACCATCCCCAGCGATACCGCCTGCTTCCCGGCCAAGCTGAGCCACGGCCACATCAAGGCCCTGAGTCAGATGCACCTGGATGCCATCTTCTACCCCTGCCTGACCTACAACTTTGACGAAGGACTGGGCGACAACCACTATAACTGCCCGGTGGTGGCCTATTACCCTGAAGTTCTGGCAGGCAACTGCCCCGAGCTGGAGGGCCAGAAGTTTATCTATGACTATGTGGGCATCCACCGTCCCAAGGACTTTGTCCGCAAGATGGCAAAGGAAGTCCTGCCCAAATACTTCGGCGGCATTTCCGAAAAGGAAGTGCAGGCCGCTGCCGATGCTGCCTACGCCGAGCACGAGGCCCACATGGCCCAGATCCGGGTCAAGGGCAGCGAGATCATTGATGAGGCACGCCGTCAGGGCAAGCGCATCATCGTGCTGGCTGGCCGCCCCTACCACGTTGACCCTGAGATCAACCATGGCATCGACCACCTCATCACCCGCCACGGCGCGGCTGTTGTCACCGAGGACAGCATCTCCAACCGGGTGGAAAAGTTCCCCACCAGCGTGCTGAACCAGTGGACCTACCACAGCCGCCTGTATGCGGCGGCCAAGTACTGCACCACCCAGAAGGATATGGATCTGGTGCAGCTGGTCTCCTTTGGCTGCGGCGTGGATGCCATTACCACCGATGAGACCCGCGAGATCCTGCAGGCGGGCAGCAAGCTCTACACTCAGCTCAAGATCGATGAGATCACCAATCTGGGTGCGGTCAACATCCGTCTGCGCAGCCTGTTCGCCGCTCTGGAGGAGCGCGACGAGGCGGCAGAGGAAAAGGCCGCCCCCAAGGCAGAAGCCTGATACATAGGAGGAACCTATGGAATACAATTATCCCAAATTTACCCCGGAGATGAAGCAGACCCACACCATCCTCATCCCCAACATGGCCATTACCCAGTTCCGGCTGCTGGAATACGCCCTGCGCTACGACGGCTACAAGTGCGAGATCCTGGGCAACTGCGGCAGCGCCGTGGCACAGCTGGGCCTGAAATACGTCCACAACGACACCTGCTATCCGGCCCTGCTGGTCATCGGCCAGTTTCTGGATGCCCTGAACAGCGGCAAGTATGACCTGGATCACACGGCCCTGCTCATCACCCAGACCGGCGGCGGCTGCCGTGCTTCCAACTACATCCACCTGCTCCGCAAGGCTCTGGTCAAGGCGGGCTATCCCCAGATCCCCGTTGCCAGCCTGAACTTCTCCGGTCTGGAAAAAGACAGCGGCTTCCAGATGACCCTGCCGCTGGCCCGCCGCGCGCTGGCCTGCATTTTCTACGGCGATATGCTCTGTGCCCTGCGCAATCAGGTGGCCCCCTACGAGAACGAAAAGGGAGCCGCTGACCGGATGGTCGATCTGTGGGTCGAGCGTTTGGGCCGCGTTCTGCTGGCCGGCAAGGGCTTTACCGCCCGGGAAATGAAGCACACCTTCCCGCTCATTGCAAAGGATTTTGCGGCCATCCCCGTGACCCGGGTGCCCAAGGTCAAGGTGGGTGTGGTCGGCGAGATCTACGTCAAATACAGCCCTCTGGGCAACAACGACCTGCAGAAGTTTCTGGAGAGCCAGGACTGTGAGGTGAACTTCCCGGGCCTGATGGGCTTTGTGCAGTACTGCATCTTCAATATGGGCGAGGATCATGTCCTCTACGGCGGCAAGCTGGCCGTCAAGATGGGCACGGATCAATTGCTCAACTGGCTGGACAGTGTGGAGCGTGCCATGCTCAAGGCCACAGCCGATGCCGGGTTCTATGCCCCCGGCCCCTTCAAGGAGCTGGTGGAAAAGCCCCACGGCATCATTTCGCTGGGGGCCAAGATGGGCGAGGGCTGGCTGCTGACCGCCGAGATGATCGAGCTGGTGCAGGGCGGCTACGGCAACATCGTCTGTGCCCAGCCCTTCGGCTGCCTGCCCAACCATATCGTGGGCAAGGGCATGGTGAACAAGATCCGTGCCCTGTATCCCAGCGCCAACATCACCCCCATCGATTACGACCCCAGCGCCACCCGGGTCAACCAGGAAAACCGCATCAAGCTGATGCTGGCAGTCGCTAAGGAGCGCCTGAACGCCCCGGCGCAGGCTGCCCCCCTGACGGCAGAAGAGATCGCCGGTGGGGCTCCCCGGGTCGAGACCACGGTATAATTCTTTCTAAACAGCAACACTCCCCTTCGGGCAGGACCGTGTGCCGCACGGCTCCACCCGAAGGGGAGTGTTTTTTGTCTCAGCTGCAGAGATACCGCCGCTCGAACTCCTCAGCCGGGATGGCCTTGGAAAACCAGAAGCCCTGCGCGCCGTCGCAGTCCAGCGAGCGGAGGAGCTGCACCTGCTCCTCCGTCTCGATGCCCTCGCAGATGACGTTGTAGCCCAGCCGTTTGACCAGATGTACGATCTCCCGCAGGAAATCGGTGCCCCGCGCGTTGGAGCTGCACCGGGTCAGAAAGAGCTTGTCCAGCTTGATGGTGTTCACGGGGATATCCACGATGTTGTTCAGCAGGGAACTGCCTGCGCCGAAATCGTCCAGCGAGGTCTGCATTCCATCGCTCTGGAAGGAGGAAAGCAGGCGCTTCACCCGGTCGTACTCCGAGACCACCGCCGTCTCGGTCAGTTCGATCTCCAGCATCCGGGCGCTGATGTTGTGCTTTTCCAGAATTTCGCTGTACTCCTGGGTGGGGGCATCCTCCCGGGCAAGCGCCACCGAGGCGTTCACCGCAATGGGCAGCAGCCGATGTCCGGCCTGTGCATTGCGCTGCAGGAACTGGGCCACCTGCTCGAAGATGTACAGATCCAACTCCACGATGCGGCCCGTGGATTCCAGAATGGGAATGAACTGGTCGGGGTAGACCACGGTGCCGTCCGGCTTGATCCAGCGGGTCAGCGCCTCGGCTCCGATGACCGAGAGATCTTTGGGCGAGAACTTGGGCTGGAGGTACAGCTTGAACTCGCCGTTCTCAAGCGCCTGCGGCAGGCCGCTCAGCAGCTCACCGGTCAGGGTCTGCTTGACCTCCAGTTTTTTGTCAAACTGGATGGCAGACACACGGGTGTTGCTGCGCACCTGCTTGCGGGCAAAGTTTGCCTTGTCGATGGCGGCCGATGCGCTCAGGCAGCCGGGCTCAATGGCGTACACACCCATCCGTACCCGCAGGCGTACCTCCGGGTAATGCTGGGCCTGATACTGCTCAAACCGGCGGCAGAGCGTGTCTGCATAATGGAGCGGGCCTTTCTCGTCGCGGCAGGAGAGGTAGAGTACGAACTGGTCGCCCACCACCCGGCACAGGTAGCACTCGCCCCAGTGACGGGCTGCCTCGATGAGGAAATCGCTGAATTCCTTCAGCAGCTGATCGCCGGTGGCATAGCTGTATTTCTCATTGAAATATTTGAAGTTCTCAAAGTCGCAGTAGAAGATCTGGTAGCCCTCGGCATAGCCGCCGATGATCTTGTGGGAGACCTCCTCCTTGAAACGGGAAAAGGCCAGCAGGCCGGTCAGCCGGTCAAACTCGGGGGCAGAGGTCATGCCGCGGCTCACGGCGTTCACGGCCAGATGTTTGCTCAGGTAGGCGTTGATGATCTTGGTGATCTCGCCCAGTTCCCGGCGGTTCTGGGGAGTCCAGTACCGCTTGCTGCCGCACACCACATAGGCAATGGCGCCCTGATATTCGCCCTCGCCGTACATGGCAGCGTAGACCACCGTCTGTGCTCCGCCCTGCATCAGCAGTGCGCGCCCCTGCGGCGAGTACATTCCCATATTGTCGGCCTGCAGCACGGTGGTACCGTATTCATCGTAGCTGTGGAACAGGGTCAGGAAGTCCTCCTTGGTAAAGGAGTTACCGTTCAGAGGCACCGGCTCCGCGTGGGGAGAGGTCCACTGGAACTGCCGGGAGACGCTGCGTTCCCGGATGCAGGTGTCCACAATGGTAATGCGGTCCAGCTGCAGCCGGATGCCGACGATCTTCAGGAAGAGGGGGATAGCAGTCTCAAAGCTGTTGTTCTTCTCAAACAGTTCAAAGGCGGTGGAGATCAGGTCGTTGTGCAGGTAGCGTGCATCGATATCGGCCGTTTCCGGGGCGGCAGGAACCGCCTGGGCGTAGCGCCGCAGATTGTCGCAGAACACATACTGGTTGCGGCCGTTCTGCTTGGCCTGATACAGGGCCCAGTCCGCGTTTTCGAACAGCTGGTCAAAGGAATAGCCCGCTGTGTTTTCGGGCAGGAAGCAGGCACCGATGTGCAGGTCATCCGGTAATCGTTTTCCCAGAACTTCACCTGCTGCACGGATTCCGACAGCTGGCGGGTCTTCTGGAGCAGGGTGGTGTTGGGGATATCCTTCAAAAACACCACGAACTCATCGCCGCCGAACCGCACCAGAATGTCGCTGGAGCGGAACAGGGTGCGCAGCAGCCGGGCAAACTCCTGCAGGACCTTGTCGCCGAACAGATGGCCGTAGCAGTCGTTGACGTTCTTGAAAAAATCAAGGTCGATGACCAGCATTCCACAGGAGGCATAGGGATCTTTGGCCTGCAGATAGCGGTCAATAAGCTCCTTGCCGGTGCGGTTGTTATACAGCTGGGTCAGGGAATCGTGGCGGGCCTGCTCCAGCAGCTCCTGGGTCTGATTCTTCTGGTCGGTGATGTCCTTTGCGTAGCCCACATAGAGCGTGCCGCGGGCAGGGTCCTCGACCGGGCGGGCATCCACCTCCCGGGAATAATACACCCCCTCCGGCGAGACAAAGCGCATCTCCAGCGGGCCGTACAGCTCACCGGTGAGCAGGGCGCGCATCTTCCAGCGGTCCTCCGCGAAGATCGTGGCGTGCTCCGGCTTCTCGGAGCCAAGGTAGGCATCCAGCGTTTCCAGCGTGCGGCTCCGGGTATCGTAGACCCGCAGCTGATCCAGACGGGGGTCATATTCCAACAGAAAAAACCACCGATGCACAAGAAACTGCATCAGCAGGGGATTGTTGATGATCGAATCGATAAACCGAACAGGGACATCCATGGCCGACTCCCCACTTTCCGCTTTTTAATCAGTATAACAAAATATGGAAGATGCATCAAGGCAAAACACAGAAATTTCATGGAAAGTGAAAGAAATTTTACCGAAAGCTCTGTCGGAAACGGTTTCGGTGCGTCTGCTTAGGCCGGAACGCCCCACAGCTCGATCGTGGCACCGGCGGCAAGCCGGACATTGGTGTCCACGGTCAGGGTCAGCCTGCCGAGCTTCTGGCTGGCATCCACATTCTGGCCGCTGCTTCCGGCAGGCAGAACGACCGCAGGCGGTGCACCCGTGGTGCCAGACGCGGCAAAACAGAGATACTGGCCGAAGCAGGGAAGTGCCTGAAAGCTGGCAAAGGTGCGAATGGGCGGGCTGGACATTGAGCTGCTGGCAGCACAGGGGGCAGAAGCACTGAGCAGCTGAGCACCATCGCTGGTGCTGCAAACCCAGTGCAGCGTGCCCTTGGATTGGCTGCTGCCTGCCTGAAACAGCACCTTCAGCGCCTGCAGTTCGGTGGGAAAGGTGCGCTCAAAGCTGGCAGCGGCGGCGTTCAGGGACACCTTTTCCAGCAGCTCCCACTGGCCGGGATCGCTGGGGTCACCCTTTGGGCCCTGGGGGCCGGGTTCTCCCTGCGGGCCTTGCGGGCCGGGCTCTCCTTTGGGGCCGGTGGGTCCTGCGGCACCGGGCTCTCCCTGCGGTCCGGGTTCCCCCCTTTCGCCCCGGAATGCACCGCTTTCCACAGCTGCTTTCAGCCGTTCCAGCAGGGCCTGCCAGGCGGGCGTGCCGGGCTGGGGCAGGGTGCTGTCCTCCGTGCCGGAATTTTCGGCCACGCAGTAGCACACGTCCGCGCTGGTCAGGGTGCGGGTGCCATCGGTGCCCTCAAAGGTGATGCGCCCCTCCCCGGGCACAGCCGTGATGAGGGCGGGCACCTCCACAAGGCCGTCCACCACCAGCGTGGAGGGGGCAGCGTTCCCATCCGGCAGGTGCCAGAAGGCCCGCAGGGTCATGCCCTGCCACTCGCCGTCGGCTTCCACCCGCAGGGCATAGATGCCCCGGTTTTTGGTGTAGCCGAAGCGGAGCAGGCCATCGTACCCCTGCAAGGCAGCCCCGCCGCCCGAGGATAAATGGATCTGACGTTCAATCATACAGTTTCACTCCTTTTGTCGTGGTTTTCGCGTTCAAAAAGCTTGACTTTGGTTAGAGTTTCCGGTAAGATTGTGAAAAGACCGCAGAAGGTTTGATGGATAAAATCTAACCAAAATCAGCTTACGAGGCTATAATATCTGATTAAATTCAGAAAGTCAAGGAAAAATCTGAATCCGGTTAGAAAACCGACGTTCTGCACAAGAAGGAGTGCAAAATTTGTGTTTTATGACTGCTACACGGCCCTGTGTCAGGCCAGAGGAATCAGCCGCAGCCGGGCCGCGCAGGAGATGGGCTTGAGCAACTCCACAGTGACCAAATGGAAAAACACCGGGGCGACCCCCTCGGGCGAGACGCTGGCCAGAGTATCTGCCTATTTTGGCGTGCCGGTGGGGGAACTGCTGGGCGAAGCCGTCCCGTCGGTGCAGGAGGAGCGGAAGCTGCCCGAAGGGGCTGTCCCGTTCGATCCCGCTCTCACGGCTCCGCTGCTGGGCACGGTGCGTGCAGGCCTGCCCATGTATGCGGAAGAAAACATTGAGGGCTACATCCCCATCACCCGGAAAGACGGGGCACGGTACTTCTGGCTCCGTGTTCGGGGCGACAGCATGAACGCCGTGGGCATTTCGGAAAACGATGAGATCCTGGTGCGGGAGCAGCCGGAGGTGGAAAACGGCCAGCTTGCCGTGGTGATGGTCAACGGCGATGAAGCCACCGTGAAATATTTCCGTCAGGAGGGAAGCCTTGTGGTCCTGACTCCCAAAAGCTTCAACCCTGTGCACCAGCCCCAGATCTATGATCTGAAACGGGTGCAGGTGCGGGTGGTCGGCCTTGTGGTGGAGTGCCGCAAGGTGTTCTGAAAAAAGAAGATGGCCCCTGCGGGGCAGAATAGGAGGCTCGCTATGAAATGGAGGACCGTTCTATGCACAGCGCTGTTTTTGTGCGGTGCCGTGCTGCTTTCTGCCTGCGGCGGGGGAGAGGTCCCCGCGCCTGCGGAACCGCCCGCTTCCAGTGAGGTATCGGCTCCCTCTCAGCCGGAGGAAGTGCCCGCCCCCTCGGAATCGGCTTCTTCCAGTGAACCGGAGCCGCTTCCGGAACCGGAACCGCCCAAACCGTGGGATGGCATGGTCGTCCCGGAAGGATGTAAGGCAGAGTGGAAAATAGAGCAAGGCAAGCTGGTATTGGTCAGCTATGAGTTTACGAATGGGGCAAATGTGCTCCTTCCGACGGGAAAGCCGTATAGTATCGGTGCGAACTGCTTTATGAAAAATTGGAAACTAACCGGGATAACGATTCCAGAAGATGTGGTTGAAATTCAGCAGTCTGCATTTCAAGAATCCGGACTAAAACAGATTTACATACCAGCCAGTGTTAAGGAATTGAAAAACGATGTATTTGCGGACTGTCATTCGCTTACAATTGCAACAATTGAAAATACACCAATGACAGGTCAGCGCATATTTGCCCGGTGTAAAGCTCTGCAAAGTGTGCAGCTTGGCGAGGGAGTGATCCGGATTGAAGAAGGCGCATTTGAACATAGTGGCCTGAAAGAAATCACTTTGCCGGAAACGTTGACACGAGTAGATGACTGTGCGTTTTCTTACTGTAAGTTGAATACAATTATTTATCCGGGCGACTGGGAAGCAAAGAAATCTGTGCTAAAAATTGGAGAAGAAAACGAACTGCTGAAAACAGCAACCCAAAGTTAAGCCACCAAAAACAAACGCCGTCTCTTGTGCAAAAAGGCAAGAGATGGCGTTTTTGCGTGGAAAAGTAGAAGTGAAAAATCAGCGATGAATGGCTTGTTTATCAATTTGACCGGAATTTGTGTGACAAAAAAACCTATAAACCTATTGACATTCTAGGGAAATGGGTATATCATACGGCCAACGGATACAAACATCCGCAAGATCAGGAGAAAAGGAGGGGAACAGACATGGACTGGAATGTGATGGTGCAATATCTGCCGCAGTATGAAAAAGCGGCCTGGCTCACCCTGCGTCTGGGTGTGGCCGGTATCTTCTGGGCCATCCTTGTGGGCCTTGTCTGCGCCGTGCTCCAGTACGAAAAAGTGCCGGTGCTGCGCCGTATCGTGGGCGCTTATATCCAACTCAGCCGGAACACGCCGCTGCTGGTCCAGCTGTTCTTTCTGTATTACGGCCTGTCCAAGATCGGCATCAAAACCAACGCCGAGCTCTGCGGCATTGCAGGCCTTGCCTTTCTGGGCGGCAGCTACATGGCCGAAGCCTTCCGCAGCGGGCTGGAAGCCATCGAACCCATCCAGACAGAAAGTGCCCTGAGCCTTGGCATGAGACGGCGGCGGTCATCGTGTTCGTGCTCTGGGGCACGGCCGAGATGAGCGACCTCGTCCGCGGTGCCCTCATCGCTATCCCGAAGCATCAGTATGAGAGCAGCGAGGCGCTGGGCATGAGCCGGGCGCAGACCTATTGGTACATCATCATCCCTCAGACAGTGCGGCGGCTCATCCCGCTGTCCATCAACCTCATCACCCGCATGATCAAGACCACCAGCCTGGTGTTGATGATCGGTGTGGTGGAGGTGCTCAAGGTGGCCCAGCAGATCATTGAGGCCAACCGCACCGCCAGCCCCAACGCGGCGTTTGGCATCTACCTCACCGTGTTTATCCTGTATTTTCTGGCCTGCTGGCCCATCAGCCTGCTGGCCGGTTACCTCGAAAAGAAATGGAAGTGACTGTTATGGCAGAGCCGATCCTGACTGTAGACCATCTGGTAAAAAGCTACGATGGCAAGACAAATGTTCTGGATAATGTCAGCTTTGCCGTCAAGCCCGGTGAGGTCATCGTTGTGGTGGGCCCTTCCGGCTGCGGCAAAAGCACCCTGCTGCGCTGTCTGAACGGTCTGGAGCCGGTGCAGGCGGGCCGGGTGAAGCTGGGCAGTGAGACGGTCGCCTACGGCGGCAAGAATCTGGCGGCCCTGCGCCAGCGCATCGGCATGGTGTTCCAGAGCTATGAGCTTTTCCCGCACCTGACCGTGCTGGAAAATATCCTGCTGGCCCCCACCAAGGTGCAGAAGCGCCCCCGGGCTGAGGTGCAGCAGGAAGCCGAGGCCCTGCTGGACCGCGTGGGCCTGCTGGCCAAAAAGAACAGCTACCCCCGGGAGCTTTCGGGTGGTCAGAAACAGCGTGTTGCCATTGTGCGCGCGCTCTGTATGCACCCCGAGATCCTGCTGTTCGACGAAGCGACCGCCGCCCTTGACCCTGAAATGGTGCGCGAGGTGCTGGATGTCATGCTCGACCTGGCCCGTGAGGGCAAGACCATGGTGATCGTCACCCACGAGATGCAGTTTGCCCGGGCAATTGCCAGCCGGGTGCTGTTTCTGGACGATGGCCGTATTGTGGAGGAAGCGCCCCCGGCGGACTTCTTCGACCACCCGCAGACCGAACGTGCACAGCGCTTCCTGCGCACGTTCACCTTTGATGCGGTTGCAAAGCAGTGAGAAATGCGCAGCAACCCATTTCCACTTTGAACCTTTTTGTCTGATGCTGTGAAATGATGTCACAGATCATGGATAGATTTTATATGGGAAAGAAAGGAAAGGAGTTATTACCATGAAAGTTAACAAGATCTCTCGCCGTGCCTTCCTGCTGGGTCTGGGCGCAGTTTCCACCGCCGCCCTGCTTTCTGCCTGCGGCGGCAGCGCATCCTCCTCTTCTGCCGCATCCGGCTCTGCTGCATCCGGCTCTGCCGCAGCTGCTGGCAGTGACGTGTTCCGTACGCTGGACGAGATCAAGGCGGACGGCACCGTGAACATCGGCGTTTTCTCCGACAAGAACCCGTTTGGCTATGTGGATGAGAACGGCGAGTATCAGGGCTATGATGTCTACTTTGCCCGCCGCCTGGCCGAGGATCTGGGCGTGGAAGCCAACTTCGTCTCCACGGAAGCCGCCAACCGCATTGAGTACCTGCAGACTGGCAAGGTCGATATCATTCTGGCAAACTTCACCGTCACGCCCGAGCGCGCCGAGGAGGTTGACTTTGCACTGCCCTACATGAACGTTGCACTGGGTGTCATCTCTCCCGACAGCAATGTCATCACCAGTCTGGACAACTGGAACGCCGACGATCAGATGATCGTCATTTCCGGCACCACCGCCGAGACCTACCTGACCAAGGAATATCCCGACATTCCCCTGCAGAAGTATGATTCCTACGCAACCGCCAAGAACGCCTTGGAAAACGGCAATGGCGTAGCATGGGCCAACGACAACACCGAGGTCATCGCTTTTGCAAAGCAGAATTCCGGCTACATGGTGGGCATCCCCTCTCTGGGCAGTCAGGATACCATCGCTCCCGCTGTGAGCAAGGGCAACACCACCCTGCTGGACTGGATCAACGACGAGATCAAGAGCCTGGGCGAGGAGAGCTTCTTCTACAAGGATTACGAGGAGACGCTGGTGGATACCTACGGTCTCGACTATGAGGATGAGCTGGTCGTTGAGGGCGGCGAGACCAACGTCTGAGCCTGAAAACGGAATCGCGGACAAATAAGAAACCCGGGGACAGCATCACAGCTGTCCTCGGGTTTTTGTGCGTTTGGAAATCTTACACTTCCTCGGTCTCATCCTCGTCGTCGTCCTCCTCGTCGGCGAGAGCTTCTGCATGGATGCGCTGGCGCAGGCGGGTGCGGAACTCCTCGGCGGGGATGCCGCTCTGGTTGGGGGTCAGGTCCGGGGCGGGCTTGCCGTCAGGCAGGTGGGCACCAAAGGCCGGCACAAAGAAGAACTTGCGCACGACAAAGATCAATGCAATGGCACCCACGCTGATGAGGTTGTCCAGAGCCGATTCGTGCCCGACCACCATGTGGCGTGCAATGGCGTAGAGCAGCACTTCCAGGCTGCTGCCTGGGCTGTGCTTGGCCAGCATCTTGATGAACTCCACGCCGATGACGATGTCCAGCGCCCGCTCAAGGAAGCCGCGGATCTCTACATCGTTGCCATCAAACAGCAGGCCCGGCATCCACTTGAGCAGGGGAATGAAGCTGAGCAGCAGGCCGATGAGCACCAGCCCGGACAGCACGATCTCCAGCAGGGTGGCGGCCTGAATGATGTAGCTGCGCAGCGCCTTGCGGCTGCGGCTCTCAACATGGGCGGAGTGCGGGGTGTCGGAAGGATGGGACATGGTGCAGCATCTCCTTTGTTCAAGATCGTGAAACGAAAAAAGCTGACAAACTTTTTTTCAGTTTAGCAAAGGATCTGAGCAAAGTCAATGAAATGTGTCGAATTTTCCGGGAATTACTGGACGGCCACATAGCCGGAGTGCTCAATGCAGGAACGGCCTGCATCGGTGGAGAGCCACTCGTAGATCCTGCGCTCCGGGCTGTCGGCAGCGGAATCCTGCAGGATGGCGGCATAGAATTCGTTGCATAGCGGGTAGCTCTGGTCGGCGATCGTCTCGTTGGAAGGGGTCACGCCATCCACGGCCAGCAGCCGCAGGCCGGGCTTGGAGTACATCTGGTCGATGTAGTAGTAGACCGAGAAACCGATGGCGTTGGCGGAGTTGTTATACTCTGCAATGCTGTCCACCAGCTCACCCATGGCGGTGGGGGCCAGCTCGGTGGGGGCCTCCATCAGCGGGCCGTCCTGGATCAATAGCTTCTGGAACAGGGTCTGGCTGCCGGAGTCCGCCCGCCGCTGGAAGGCAATGATCTCCTGATCCTTGCCGCCCACATCTTTCCAGTTGGTGATCGTTCCGGCGTAGATGTCCTTGAGCTGCTGCAGGGTCAGGCTCTGCACGGGGTTGTCCTCGTTGACGATGAACACCAGCGCGTCCCGGCCAATGGCCTTCTGCTCCAGCGGGTCACCGTCAGCCTTCAGCTCCTCCTTGACGGATTCCGGGGCCTCGTAGGCGATGATAAGCTTGACCGAATCGCCGTAATTGTTGCCGTACAGGCCCAGGTTGCGCCAGGCCTGGGCCGTGGTGTTGGTGGTCACGGCGCTCCGGGCGGTCTCCAGATCCAGCCCGGTGGTGTCGGCCATGATCTGTGCAATCAGCGGGATGCAGGCCGTGCTGCCATCCGTAATGGGGAATTCATCCACGCTCAGGATGGGCTGTGCGGGCATTTCACTGGCGGCAGAAGAGGCAGGGGCCTCAGAATCCGGCTGAGACGGTGCCGCCCCCGAATCAGAGGAGGCAGGCACGGTGTTGCAGGCGGAGAGCAGGGCGGCGGTGGATGCCAGACCCAGACCGGTCAGGAACGCGCGGCGGGAAATTTTGACAGTACGCATGGAAAAACCTCCTTAGAAGAAACCGTTGTCCATTTCATCGTTGCTGGAAGCGAAGATGCTCTCGGCGTAGAGCCACTGGCCGGTCAGGTCCATCCAGCCGCTCTCAAAGCCCTTGACGGCAGCGAACACGCCCTCGGGCAGGCCATTGACGCTGTTGGCGTAGTACCCGGCACAAGTGCGCAGACCGCTTACCACCACATTGCCGTCGCTGTCCAGAACATCGTAGAGCCAGCTGCTGCCGGGGCCGTTGTAGCAGCCGTAGAAGTAGATGCCGTCCTCAGTGGAGAGCAGGGGCGAGTAGTAGTTGTAGGTCTCATTCAGCTTGGCCGGGTCGAGGGTTTTGTGGATGCCGTCCGGCCCGCAGATGTGGATGGCCGTTGCGTCGTAGCTGTCATTGTCATCCTGCTCGATCCAGGCCCAGCCGTTCCCCTCGGGGGAAATATGGGTACGCACCTGATTTTCCACCGGGTCGATGGTGGTATCGGTCAGCAGAACACCGGTCTGCAGGTCGAACACCCGCACGGTGCCGTCTACGGCATAGATGGCCAACGTGGCATCATCCGTATTGGCATCGTAGAGATCCTTCTCCTCGCCGGTGAGCAGGTCGTGGAACAGATACCGCCCCGCCATTTCGGGGGTGGAGGCATCTGGCTCCGTGATTGCTGCGCCGGGCACATAATACCGGATGGGCTGGTCGTATTCGCAGAGCACAGCGCTTTGCTCCGTGCTGACCAGATCCACCAGCTGATATCTGCCATCGTGATACAGGCTGACCGTGCCTGCACCGGTGTACTGCTGGTAACCGGTCAGCTCCTCGCCGGTGGTGGGGTTGTACAGGCTGTCGGCACCCGTCGTGCCATCCTCATTGTAGTGGCTCACCACCAGCCAGTCGGTGGGGGCGGAGCTGTCGCTGCTGCTGGCATAGAAGCTGGAAAGGGCGGACAACTCTGCCTGATAGACCACCTCGCCCTGCCGATCCTGCACCTGCACGGCGCAGTAGGCGGTCAGATCATCGCCCCATTCGTTTTCCTGCACATAGTCTGCCGGGACATTGCAGACTTCAAAGGCCAGATAGCTGCCTGCTATGCTGCATCCGTAGGCGTTTTCGGGCACAGCCAGCTCCTCGCCCGTGGCAAGGTCGATCACCCGGCAATCGCCTGCGGCGTGGTTGTTGCAGGGGGCATAGGCCATCTGTTCCGGTGCGGTCAGGACCAGCAGGCTGCCGGTCAGGACAGCATCGTAGGCACGGTCAAAGGTCAGGATCTCCCTGCCGCTGCGGTCACACAGGGCGGTTGCCCGCCCGGTGGGGGTGCCGGGGTCCGACCACTGCCGCAGATAGTACCGCACGGTGCCGGTCAGGGTATCCGGCACCAGATACACGGTCTCGCTGCTGGCGGCCTGATACAACACGGTATTGCCGCAGAGCACGGTGTTGCCGCCGTTGGAGCCGTTGCTGTACAGGATGCGCAGCTTGCCGTCGTCCAGCGAAGCGGCAGCGGGGCCGGGCGCTTCCTCAGCCTGCGCGGGCTTGGAATCGGGCAGGGGCGAGGCCGGAGGCAGCAGGGAGCAGGAGGCCAGCAGCCCTGCCGCGGCAGACAGGCTGAGCACTGCACAGCCGATGCGGAGAACAGAACGTTTCATAAGCGTACCTCACAGGTTTGGCAGAATTTAACTTTCCTATCCTGATTATAACACGAATAAACCGGACGTTCAATTGCAATCGAACGTCCGGTCATGGTTACAGTTTTGTTACAGGGTTCGCTCAGACCTCGGCAGCCTCGGCTTCGTCCATCCGCACCAGCTGACGCAGGAAGGGGAAGAGGAAGGGCACGGTGACAAAGAAGGTCAGCACATCGGCGATGGGCTGGCAGATCTCAACACCCAGCAGCCCAAAGGCCCGGGGCAGGGTGAGGATGAGCGGAATAAAGAACACGCCCTGACGGCAGCAGGCCAGAAAGGTGGCCCGGCCCGATTTGCCGATGGACTGGAACAGCATGTTGCCCGCCACGATCACGGGCTGCAGAAGCATGGCAAAGCACTGGTAGCGGAAGGCGGGCAGGGCCACGGCGGTGACTTCGGGATCATCACGGAAAAGGCGGATGAGGGTCTCGGCATTGAACCAGCAGGCGGTGAGAATGACAGAGAGAAAGCAGAAGCTGGTTGCCATGGTGAACAGGCAGGCCTGCTGCACCCGGCGGTACTTTTGGGCACCATAGTTGAAGCCTGCCACCGGCTGAAAACCCTGACCGGTGCCGATGGCCACCGAGATAATGAACATGAAGATGCGGGAAACGATGCTCATACCGGCCACGGCAGCGTCGCCATAGCCCCGGGCGGCGATGTTCAGCAGCATTCCGCCAATGCTGTTCAGGCCCTGACGGCCAAAGCTGGGCATACCGGTCATCAGGATGGTGCCGAACTCCGCCGGGCTGTGGGTGACTGCCGTGATCCGGAACTGGCTGACCGTTTTGCCCCGCAGGAACATGGACAGCAGGATGCAGAAGCTGATGGTCTGGCTCAGGGCCGTGGCAAGGCCCGCACCGGCGGTGCCCATACCCAGCCCAAAGATGAACAGCGGGTCCAGTGCAATGTTCAGCAGGCCGCCGGTGACCAGGCCGATCATAGCAAAGCTGGCCTTGCCCTCATAGCGCAGGATATTGTTCATCACCAGACTGGACATCATAATGGGAGCGGCCAGCAGGATGTACCGCGCGTAGGCACAGGCATGGGGCAGGATAGTCTCGGTGCTGCCCAGCAGCATCATAAAATCGGGCAGGGTGAGCAGGCCCGCCGTTGTGATGATGCCGCCGAACACCAGCGCTGTGAAGAAGCTGGTGGAAGCAAACCGGGTGGCGGCATCGGTGTTCTGGCTGCCCAGGCTGCGGCTGATGATGCTGCCGGAGCCGTGGCCCAGCATGAAGCCCAGCGCCTGGAGAATGGCCATCAGGCTGGAAACGATGCCCACCGCACCGGATGCGCTGGTGGAGATCTGGCCCACAAAAAAGGTGTCGGCCAGATTGTAGATGCTGGTGATGAGCATGCTCAATATCGTGGGAGCCGCCAGACTCAGGATCAATTTCGGGATGGGGGTCTCCGTCATTTTGCGGAACTGCTCCGCACTGCGGTCGGCATTTGCCATGAAAAAACCTCGCTTTCTCTTTGACACGATCTTTACATAAAAAACATTCACACCCAGTATACTGCAGGAACTGTTTTGTATCAACCGATTCCTTGCCGGGGTTATTGCAGCAAAAGACCGCCCTGCCCGGCGGCAGAGCGGTCTTGGGTCATGGAAAGAAAGCAGAACGTTACAGAGTCTTGCAGAACTCCTTCAGGTAGGCACGGAAAGCCTCGCCGATCTCGGGGTGCTGCAATGCCAACTCCACCTGAGCCTCCACCACACGGAGCTTGTTGCCCATGTCGTAGTGGGTGCCGGTGAACTCCACAGCGGTCATGCCGCCGCAGTTGCGGGCATACTCAGCCATGGCATCGGTCAGCTGGATCTCGCCGCCTGCACCGGGTTTGGTGTGGGCGAGGATATCGTAGATCTCAGGGGTCAGCAGCACACGGCCCAGAATGGAGTAGTTGCTGAACTCCTGGCCCTTTTTGGGCTTCTCGATCATGTCATCCACAAAGAAATAGTTGTCGTGGATGGGGGTGGTCTTCAGGCTGCAGTAGCGGCTCACGTCGGCCCAGGGCACAGCGGAGACACCGGCAGCCGGGCGGCCGAACTCCTCATAGGCGCGGATGAGCTGGGCGCAGACAGGGTCCTCGCCCCAGATCACGTCGTCGCCGTAGATGACCACGAACGGGTCGTCACCGGTAAAAGCCTTTGCCATGCTCACGGCGTGGCCCAGGCCCAGCGTCTGCTTCTGGCGCACAAAGAAGATGTTGGCAAGGTTCGAGATGCCCAGGCACTCCTCCAGCATCTTTTCCTTGCCGGGGGCGGCCAGCTTTTCTTCCAGCTCGGGGCTGCGGTCAAAGTGATCCTCGATGATGCTCTGGTTGCGGCCCAGGATGATCAGAATGTCCGTGATGCCGGACTTGACGGCTTCCTCCACCAGATACTGGATGGCGGGCTTATCCACGATGGGGAGCATCCCCTTGGGCATGGCCTTGGTGGCGGGCAGCACACGGGTGCCCAGACCGGCGGCAGGGATGACAGCCTTCGTAACTTTTTTCATGGTTCGGAACTCCTTCATCATATCATTTCAGGCTGAACGCTCAGCCGTAGACCAGATGGATCAGGGCATCCATATTGGGGCCAAGCAGCAGGGTGAATGCGCTGCCGATGACCATGAGCAGGACCAGACAGCCGAGCACGGCGGCCCAGCTGGTGCCGCCCTGCGCGCAGAGCACGGCTTTGCGCTGTGCCGCGTCCGGGAACTCCGCGCGGATGCGGCGGATCTTTTCGGCGGCACTCTGGCGGTAGAACCACTTACCATACAGGCCGCGCACGATCATCAGCAGGAAGCTGAGCACCGAGCAGACCCGGGAAAGGGTGAGCAGGGTGGAGGTGGAAAGCCCCGGGGCTAAGCTGCTGTCCGTGATCTGCAAAAGGTCAATGAAGGTGGGCAGGGCCAGCACCAGCTCGGCGGCCAGAAAGGCGAACGCGGGCTTCCACGCCTTGCGGTAGAAGAAATAGAACGGGCCGAACAGCATGGCCGAAAAACTCATGGAGGTCTTGGTGTGGGACAGCTGCATCCGGCAGTAGGCGCTCAGGTAGGCAGGGGAAGCCGGGCCGATGAAATCCGCCCAGTCCTTGCAGGGGATGCCGTCCATGACCTCTTCCTTGCCAAAAGCGGCCTGATAGGTCTGGCGCAGCGGGTCTACCTGCGGGGCTCCGGTCTCCTGGAACTGGCGGTAAAAGGTGGAGTAATCAAACTCCTCGCTGTGCTCATCCGTATCGGCACGGTCTGCGGGCTCCTGTGCCCCCTCCGGGGGCAGGGCCGCACCGCAGCAGCGGCAGACAGACTCACTGCGCAGGGTGCGCTCGCCGCAGGCAGGGCAGGTGCACAGCTCACTTTCCTGATAAGGGAACTTCCACTCGTATCCGGCGGCGTGGGCCGGAGCATGGATGCAGCGGCCGAGCTTTTCGTAACAATCGCGGTGATAAGGCGCGCCGCAGTCGGGGCAGACAACGATATCGTCCTGCAGTGTCAGCGGCTTGCCGCAGCCCTCACAGGGGCAGCCATAATATTTGGGCATAAAATCCTCCCAGTATGCTAGTTGAACTTATTATACTCCCTTAAAAGAGAAAAGAAAAGGCAAAAATCTTCAAAATTCCAGTAGGTTGAGTATTTTTCCTCTTTACTTTATCATGGATTCTGGGTATACTAATGAAGTATCTGTGTATAAACTGTATCTTTTGAGGGATTCTTAAAATATGATTACTACTGACGAACTGAAAGTGCAGCTGGCCGATTACGGCACCGCTGTGAAGGACCTGGAGGAGGCGCTGGCCATCGACGCTTCCCGCAAGCGCGTGCAGGAGCTGGAGCACACCATGAGCCGCCCCGGCTTTTACGATGACGCTGAGCTGAGCAAGAAGGTCTTTGATGAAGTGGGCGACCTGAAGGGCAAGCTGAACCGCTTTGAAAAGCTGCAGGGCCTGTACGATGATGCCGAGACCATGCTGGTGATGCTGGACGAGGAGTACGACCCCGACATGGTGCCCGAGGCAGAGGAAGCCGTGAACGCTGTGGGCAAGGCCGTGGACGAGCTGCAGCTGATGACCATGCTGAACGGTGAGTACGACCACAGCAACGCGATCCTGACCTTCCACGCCGGTACCGGCGGCACCGAGGCGCAGGACTGGGCCGAGATGCTGTACCGTATGTACAACAAGTGGGCACAGGCACACGGCATGACCGTGGAGGTGCTGGATTATCAGGACGGCGATGAGGCCGGCATGAAGAGCGCTTCCATGATGGTCAAGGGCCCCAACGCCTACGGTCTGCTGAAGAGCGAGAACGGCGTGCACCGTCTGGTCCGCGTATCCCCCTTTGATGCCAACGCCCGCCGCCAGACCAGCTTTGCCTCTCTGGAAGTGATGCCTGAGCTGGACAACACCATTCAGGTGGACATCCGCCCCGAGGACATCGAGATGCAGGTGTTCCGCTCCTCCGGTGCCGGCGGCCAGCACATCAACAAGACCTCTTCCGCTGTCCGTCTGATCCACAAGCCCACCGGCGTCGTGGTCAGCTGCCAGACCCAGCGCAGCCAGTTCCAGAACCGTGACTACGCCATGGAAATGCTGAAGGCAAAGCTCTATCAGATCGCAAAGCAGCAGCACATGGACAAGATCGACGACATCAAGGGCGTGCAGAATGAGATCGCCTGGGGCCACCAGATCCGCAGCTATGTGTTCATGCCCTACACCATGGTCAAGGATCACCGCACCAACTACGAGACCGGCAATGTCGATGCCGTGATGGATGGTGATCTGGACGGCTTCATCTTTGCCTACCTCAAGGCTGCCAGCCGCGGGGAACTGCAGGATACCTAAAATTTATCATAAAATGTCAGAGGGACCTCGCCGTTGGGCGGGGTCCCTCTTTTGGTTACAGGTGCAGATATTTTCCGGTGATGCTGGCGGGATCGGCGGCCACCTGCTCCGGTGTGCCGCAGGCCACGATGCGTCCGCCGCTCTCGCCGCCGCCGGGGCCAAGGTCCACGAGATAGTCGGCGTTGCGGATCACATCCAGATCGTGCTCAATGACCACCACAGTGGCCCCGCTGTCAATGAGACGCTGGAACACGCCCAGCAGAGTGCGCACGTCCAGCGGGTGCAGCCCGATGGTGGGCTCGTCGAATACAAACACGGTGTCGGCCTGCCCTTTGCCCATCTCGCTGGCGAGCTTGAGCCGCTGGGCCTCCCCGCCCGAAAGGCTGGGGGTGGCCTCGCCCAGAGTCAGGTAGCCCAGCCCCAGGCTGGAAAGGGTCTGCAGCCGGCTGGCCACCAGCTTGAGGTCGGAACAGGCGGCAAGGGCTTCGTCCACGCTCATCTCCATCAGGCGGGGCAGGCTTTCGGCCTGGGTGCCGTCCTTCCGGGTGCGGTAGAGGGCAGCGGCATCCTTCTGGTAGCGGGAGCCGCCGCAGTCCGGGCAGGTGATCTCCACATCCGGCAGGAACTGGATGTCCAGGCTGATGGTGCCGGTGCCGTCACAGCCGGGGCAGCGCAGGCGGCCCGTGTTGTAGGAAAAATCGCCCGCCTTGTAGCCCTTCTCCTTGGCAAGGGGAGAGCGGGCGTAGATCTTGCGCAGTTCATCGTGGACATTGGCATAGGTGGCCACCGTGGACCGCACGTTGATGCCGATGGGCGTTGCGTCAATGAGCTTGACCTGCGCAATGCCCGGTGCAGTGATGCTTTCCACATGGGCGGGCAGAGCTTCGCCCTTGGCGGCGGCCTCCAGCGCGGGGATCAGGCTTTCCAACACCAGCGTGGTCTTGCCGGAACCGGACACGCCGGTCACCGCAATGAGCCGCCCCTTGGGCAGCCGGACTTCCAGCGGTTTGACGGTGTGGATGGCCCGGGTGCGCAGGGTGATGGTGCCCAGCGCAAAGAGCTCCGCTTCCGGGGTGCGGGTGCGGGCTGAGAGGGTGTGCAGGTCGGCAAGGAAGGGCCCGATGCGGGAAGCCGGGCTTTGGGCCACCTGCTCCACAGTGCCATGTGTCAGGATGGTGCCGCCGTTTTCACCGGCACCGGGGCCCATCTCAATGAGCCAGTCGGCATCCCGCAGGATCTCGGTGTCGTGATCCACCAGCACAATGGAGTTGCCGTCTGCGATCAGGTCATGCATCACGCCCCGCAGGCCCTCGATATTGGAGGGGTGCAGGCCGATGGAAGGCTCGTCCAGCACATAGAGCACGCCGGTGGTGCGGTTGCGCACCGAGCGGGCCAGCTGCACCCGCTGGCGCTCCCCTGTGGAAAGGGTGGCAGCCTCCCGGTCAAGGGAGAGGTAGCCCAGCCCCAGATCCAGCAGGCGGGCGGCGGTGGCCTGAAAGGACTCGCAGATGCTCTCAGCCATGGGGCGCATCTCCACGGGCAGGGAGGCGGGCACTCCCTCCACCCACTGTACCAGCGTGTCCAGCGTCATGCGGCAGGCATCGGCCAGCCCGATGCCCCGCAGCCGGGGAGCCCGGGCCGCGGCGTTCAGGCGGGAGCCGCCGCACGCAGGGCATGGGCCCTGCTTCAGGAACCGCTCTACCCGCTTCATGCCCTTTTCATCCGTCACCTTGGCAAGGGCGTTCTCCACGGTATAAACGGCGTTGAAGTAGGTGAAATCCATTTCGCCGGCCGCGCCGGTCTTGCTGTTCTGGTAGAGCAGATGCACCTTTTTGGCGGGGCCGTGGAACACCATGTCACGCTCTTCCGGGGTCAGCTCCCGGAAGGGGACGTTGGTGCGCACGCCCATCTTTTCGGCAATCTCCTTCATCAGCGACCACATCAGGGTCTGCCAGGGCAGCACCGCGCCCTCGTTGATGGAAAGGCTCTCGTCCGGCACCAGAGTGGATTCGTCCACCACCCGCACGATGCCGGTGCCCTCGCAGTCTGGGCAGGCTCCGGTGCTGTTAAAGGCGAACTGCTCCGCGCCCAGCACCGGCACCTGCGCGCCGCACCGGGGGCAGTAGAGCGGGATCTCGGCCGCAATGTTCAGGCTGGGCGGCACCATGCAGCCGCAGCTGGGGCAGGGGTAGTGGGACAGCCGGGAGAACATCAGGCGCAGGCTGTTCAAAAGCTCGGTCATGGTGCCAAAGGTGGAACGCATTCCGGGCACGCCGGGCCGCTGGTGGAGGGCCAGTGCGGCGGGAACATAGCGGATCTCGTCCACCTGCGCCTTTTCGGCCTGGGTCATCCGGCGGCGGGTATAGGTGGAAAGGGCCTCCAGATAGCGGCGGGAGCCCTCGGCGTAGAGGACACCCAGCGCCAGTGAGGACTTGCCGGAACCGGACACGCCCGCAATGCCGACGATCTTGTGGAGCGGCACATCTACGTCGATGTTCTTCAGGTTGTGCACCCGCGCGCCCCGCACCCGGATGGCGGCGGGGAGAGCGGAACTTGATTCGTGGTTCATCGTGTCTCCTTTCTCTGAATGAGGTCACAAAAGGCTCCCCCACAGGGGAGCCGGAAAGATCATAAACCGAGGGGATTGAACCGCTGGTGTTCGAGCTGGTCGATCACCGCCTGCGCTGCCGGTGCAATGGGGACGGGCACTGCGGCGGGGCGGCTGAGGTAGTAGCCCTGCAGCAGATCCACACCCAGACCGATGACGGTGCGCAGCTGGGCCTCGGTCTCAATGCCCTCGGCGATGAGTTGCATACTGCGGGCGTGGGCGTAAGCCACAATGTTGGAGACGATCTGCTGCTTATCACGGTCGGTATCGATCCCGCGCACAATGGAAATGTCGATCTTGATATACCGGGGCGAGAGCTCCAGCAGGTTCAGCTCGTTGCTGTAGCCGCTGCCGTAGTCATCCAGCGCAAAGGAGCCGGAGAAGCCCGGAACGTTCCGCTTCCGTTCCAGACATGCGCGGTCCAGATCTTCCTGTTCGGTGATCTCCACCACCAGCCGCTTGAGCAGCTCGGGGTAGCGCTGAGCATATTCCTCCACATCCTCAACCGTCAGGCTGACATTGGCGATGGAGTTGATGAAGAGCAGGGCATCGCTCTGGAGCAGGCCCTGTGCCTGCATGCGCTGGAAGATCTCGCTGGAATGGAACACAGTGATCCGTTCGATCTCATACAGGCGGCCTGTCTCATGGGCCAGCTGCATGACCTGAGCGGGGGAGTGCAGGGTAGGCAGATCGACCCGCATGAGGGCCTCGTAGGCTGTGACCCGGCCGCTGCGGGCAGAGTAGATGGGCTGGAAGTGGTAGGACACCAGCTCCTCCTGCAGCAGGAGCTCAAAGTCCTGCTGGGTCTGGGCGGCGTATGCCTCCTGATGGTAGCTGCCGATATCAAAATCACACATGCGGCCCTTGTGGGAATGCTTGACCTGATACATGGCAAAGTCGGCATATTTTTTCAGGGTGAGCAGGTCGTGGCCGTCCGTGGGGTACCAGGCAATGCCGCCCGAGATGCTGATGTGCAGCTGCTTGCCGTTGGGCAGGATGGACACGCTGCGCTGCAGGGCGGCACTCAGCAGCTCCAGCTGGGCGCGGAGCTGTGCCTGATCCTGATAGCCATAGAAGAAGATCAGGAATTCATCGCCCGAAAGGCGGGAGCAGATGGTGCTGGCGGGCGTGTTGGCCGCAAAGCACTGGCCGGTCTGGCGGATGTACTGGTCGCCCCAGTCGTGGCCGTAGGTATCGTTGATCTGCTTGAGGTTGTCCAGATCCATCATCAGCAGGGCGGCACAGCCCAGCTTTTCGGGCTGCTGGAACAGCGCTTCACAGGCGCGGTCAAAGGCACGGCGGCGGTACAGGCCGGTCAGGGTATCGTAATCGCGCTCGTGCTCAATGCGCTGCTGCTCCAGCACCGTGGTGGTCATATCCTCAGCAAGACCCACCTCAGAGGCGCTTTCGCCCAGGATATGGGTGACGCGCAGGGTGATGTAGTGGGTGCTGCCGTCGGGCTGGGGGATGGCAAAGACCTTGTTGTTGGCCGGGGACAGGCGGTAGAACCACCGCTGCTCCAGTGTGCCCATCAGGGCGCGGAAAGCCTTTGGCGTGAGCGGATCTGGCTGCTCCTGCGCAAGGCCCAGCATGGAGAAGAAGTTATCCGTCACATAAACGCTGTCATCGCGCAGCTCATAGCCGCCCAGCTCCGCACTGGCCAATTTCATAATGCGCAAAAAGCGGGTGGAGGAGTCCAGCACGTCCTTGCTCAGCTGGGTGAAGGCAGAGGAGAACTGATCCAGCTCCCTGATGCCGGTGGCGGACAGATGCGGGATGGCGGAGGAATCCGCTTCGGCAGCGGCTACCTCGGCCGAGAGCTTGGCAACGGGCCGGGCCAGCCGCCTGCTGATCAGCCAGCTGCAAACAATGCCAACGGCCAGCGTGATCAGCATGATGAAGGAGAACAGCTGCTGCAGCCGCTGGGCGAAAGCAAAGAGCTGCACCGCGGGAACGGAGCCCACGAGAAGCCAGTGCTTGCCCGAGAAAGGGGCGTTCCGGCTGTAGAGGTTCAAGGGGGAGACCGAAGCAATGCAGAGGGCATTGCTGAAGAGGTAGCGGTGGGTATGGGCACTGTGGAGGCGCAGCGTAAGGCTTTCGTCCGCAGAACCCGGCTGCCCGTCGCAGTGGGAACGGAGCACCGGACGCAGCTGCAGTTCAGAGGCAGAGAGCTCCTCCGTATCGGTCACGGCAAGGAAATAGGTGCCGTTGTTCTGCAGCTCAGAGCAGGGCAGGTTCTCCCACAGGTAGTCGGCCAGCAGTTCCACGCCGATCACGCCGTAAACGGTGCCGTCCGGCAGGATCAGGGGCTGGCTGTAGGCAATGGCCTCGTGGGTGTCCCCGGGTACCAGATAGGATTGTGAGGTCCAGTGGCCATAATCGGAGGCGGCAAGGCTGGCTCCGTCTTGATAGGCAGCCTGAAAAGGGGGATAAAGGAAGCCCCGGTTTCCCAGTGCCCGGTAACGGATGGTGGGGGACCAGCTGTTGTCCGTGGCAATGGAGAGGGACTGCACCAGCTGGGCCGGTGCCCGCACAAAGGTCAGGTCGGCGTTGCGCTGGGAGGGAGCGGCATCCGGGTCAAGATCCCGCAGGTAGATGGCGGGCATGAGGCTGTCCTGCTTCCGCTTGTCCAGATCATGGGTGTTCAGGATAAGGAACACGCCGGTCACCGACTTGATGCGCAGGGTGCTGATGAGCTCCGGCGCGGCGGCTTCCAGCAGGGGATAGGCCGCGTCGCTGCTGCTGTCCAGCGTGCTCAGGCTGATCTCTCCCTCGTCCAGAAGCTGCTGGGTCAGGCCATTGATGGTATCGGAAAGGCTGGTCAGCTCCTGCGCATCATGGAAGATGGACTGAAGATACCGGCTGCGGTTGTCCACCTGCATGGCAAGGATATCCTCGGCGTTCTGGTTCAGCTGGGGGCCAAGCCGGGTGGCGTGGGCGGCAAAGGTCAGCAGCAGGATCTCCACCGCCAGCACAGCCAGCAGGGAGAAAAGGATGGTGCCGAAGATAGAATGGCCCGTCTGAGGGGCCTTCTGTCTGTGCGGCTTGCGGTTCTGCATCTGAGGGTCTCTCCTTTTGTGGTTGTTCCAAGGGCATCTCAGCCCGCAAAGGCGCTGAGAGCGGCCAGAGTCTGGTCGTACCAGGCATCAAAATAGGCATCGGTCAGGAACTCGGCTTCGGCTTCCTCGGGGGTCTGCCCGGCAGCCAGCCGCTCCAGCACCGTGGCACGGTCGGCAGTGACACGGTCCTCCAGGGCGTACTGCAGGGTATTGCGGGCGCGCAGGGCATCCGGAAAGGCATGGGTGGTGTAGAGCTTGCCGCGATCGACGGTATCAATGGACAGGCTCAGCACCTTGTGGATGCGCTCAGAGACCGTCAGGCCGCTGTTCTCAAGGGCGGACATGCTGTTGGCGGCATAGGTCACGGGCATATAGCCGGACTGCACCGAGAACTGCAGGTTGTTTTCCGGCTGGGTGAACCATTTCAGGAAGGCAACGCAGGCGCTGATCTCGTCCTCGGTGCCCGGGATGACTACCATGCCGGCCCCCTGCTGGACGGCCACCGGCGCACAGCCTGCAAAGCTGGGGCAGGGCAGCGCGGCCATCTGGATGCCGTGGCTCTCGGTGTCGCTGGTCAGCACCTGGGTGGGGAAGAAGGAAGCGCTGGAGGAGGAACCGACATAGGCCAGCAGGCTGCCGGTCTTGATATCGTCGCTGCGGAACTTGCCGCTGGCACTGCACCAGCCCTTGATGTAGGGGACATAGTAGTTATCCCACAGCTTGCGGAGGGTCGGCTTGTCAAAGTGCAGGGTCATCACGCCGTTCTCGGCATCAAAGATGGTCGTACCCAGTTCCTGTGCGCCGCAGAGCAGGTAATTGGTCAGCGCGTCGCGGCCATACAGGGCCTTGCCGTCGTTGGGCGCAGCCGTCTGGGCATCGGTCCAGTCGTAGTATTTGTGTGCGGCCTCGTTCAGCCCCTCCACGGTGGAAAGATCCGCATAGGTCACGCCTGTGGCCTCGGCAAAGGGGGCAAAGTCGGTGACGTTCAGGTAGAGCAGCTCAGTGGATTTTGCTATGGGAAAGACCTTGAGCTCCCCGTTGTTCATCAGGTCACCCTCTTCGAGAAACCCGGCGATATAGGCAGACTTCTCTTTTTCGGTCAGGTAGGGGCTCAGGTCAACGGCAAGGCCCATCTGATCCAGCGTAAAGGCGGTGTCCGCGTAAGAGGAGACGATGTTGGGCAGTTTTTCGGCACCCACCTTGCCCTCGGCGGCGGCCAGCACGCTGGTCTCCAGGTCGTTCACGCTGCCCTGACTGGAGCTTTCGACCCGGATGTTCTTCTCTTTGCCCACGGTGGAGTTGAACTGCTCCACCAGCTGGTTGAAGCATTCCAGCTGATCGCCGTTGTAATAGGTCCAGATCGTGATGGTGGTGGGCAGCTTGCTTCGGCCGCAGGCAGTGCCGCCCAGCGCCACGGCGGCGCACAGCAGCAGACTGACGGCAGAACGAAGGATTCGTTTCATTACCTTATCTCTCCCATTCCGACAAAAACGGCTCACGGAAAAGCGGCGCGTCCTGTCGTTTCTGAAATGATACCAGACGAAAATATTGTAACACTTTTTCGGGGCGGGGGCTACTGATTTTTGAAAAAACACCCGAAAGCAGACGAAAAAAGAAAGAATCTCTGGCCTGCGCTTCCATTTTTCGTAAAGTCCGGATATAATACAAGCATAAAATACAACAAAAAGAATGGGAGAGCTTATGGCGCAGAAGAAGGACGAGGGCCTGAACGGAAACGAAAAGATCGAACAGGCGGTCTGCCAGTTACAGCAGGAGCCTACACAGGAGCAGCTGGCGCATACCCTGACCGTGATCCGGCGGCGGATGCGGGAAAACGGACAGGTCGTGGTGGCGGTGGAGCCGAACCCGGCCAGTGAGCAGATGCAGCTGCGGGCCCTCCGCACGGCCGATGGGGCCAGCTGGTGGTATGCCTTTACCAGCTTTGAAGAGGAGATGAAGGGGGCGGAAGCGGTGCAGTCCACCTTTCTGGTGGAGCTTGAAAAGCTGTTGGATGCCGCACTGCAGGTGCCGGAGATCCAGGGCATCATCCTGAACCCCTGGAACCGCACCATTCAGCTGGACAAGCCCCTGCTCCGGATCATCAAGGGATAAGCACGAAAGGGCCCGCCTGCCGCATTTTGGTGCGCGCAGACGGGCCCTTTCTATATGGTGAATGAAAAAGGAGAATGGCAGATCAGGCAGCGTCGGTGCGGTTCTTCTTGAGCAGACTCAGGATCACGGCACCCACCACGCTGCCAGCGGCCAGAGCCACGCAGTAGAGCAGGGCATGATCGACCACGGGGAACACGAAGATGCCGCCGTGGGGAGCGCGCAGGGCGCAGCCGAAGGTCATGGAGAGGGCACCGGCCAGCGCGGCACCGGCCACACAGCTGGGCAGGACGCGCAACGGGTCGGCGGCGGCGTAGGGGATGGCACCCTCGGTGACGAAACACAGGCCCATGACGTAGTTCACAATGCCGTTGCGGCGCTCATCGGGAGTCCACTTCTTGGGGCAGAAGGTGGTGGAGAGGGCAATCGCGATGGGAGGAACCATGCCGCCCACCATGACAGCAGCCATGACCTCGTAGTTGCCGGAGGCCAGTGCGGCAGTGCCAAAGACGTAGGCAGCCTTGTTGAAGGGGCCGCCCATGTCAATGCTCATCATACCGGCAACGATGGCACCCAGCAGGACTTTGGAGGTGCCGCCCATGGCGTTGAGGCAGTTGGTCATGGCGGTGTTGATCATGCCCATGACAGGGTTGATGCCGCACATCACGGCACCGATGATGAGGATGCCGCCCAGCGGGTAGATCAGCATGGGGCGGATGCCGTTCAGGCTGGCGGGGAGCTTTTCGGTGATCTTTTTCAGGAACTCGACCACATAACCGGCCACGAAACCGGCCAGCAGAGCGGCCAGGAAGCCGCCGGAAATGCCGGTGGTCTCACCGTTGGCAAGGCCTGCAAAGTTGGTGCCGTTCATGGCCAGCACGCCGCCCGCAAAGCCCACGGCCAGGCCGGGACGGTCGGCGATGGACATGGCGATGAAGCCTGCCAGAATGGGAAGCATGTAGCCAAAGGCGGCGCTGCCCACCGTCTTGAAGAAGGCGGCGATGGGGGTGTTCATGCCAAAGTTGGAGGGGTCGATGGTGTAGTCGTCCAGCAGGAAGGCCAGTGCAATCATAATGCCGCCGCCCACCACAAAGGGCAGCATGTGAGACACGCCGTTCATCAGGTCCTTGTACACCTTGCGGCCAAAGCTGTCGCCGGAGGTCTCCTCTTCGGCAGCGGCGGCACCGCCCTTGGCGTGATAAACAGGAACTTCACCGTGGGCTACTTTTTTCAGCAGCTCCTCGGGCTTGTGGATGCCGTCATCCACCCGGGCAAACAGCACGGGCTTGCCGTCAAAGCGGGCGGTTTCCACATTCTTGTCTGCTGCCACGATGATGCCGTCACAGGCTGCGATCTCGGCGCGGGTCAGCACGTTCTTGGCACCATCGGAGCCGTTGGTCTCCACCTTGGTGGGCAGGCCCAGCTTGTCACCGGCCTTGGTCAGCGCCTCGGCGGCCATGTAGGTGTGGGCAATGCCGTTGGGGCAGGCGGTCACGGCCAGAATGCGGTAGCCGCTCTGGGGGATGGCCTGCTGGGTGAAGCTCTCTTCACCGAACTGGGCCTCCTCCTGTGCGTCGATGAGGGCAAGGAATTCGGCGGGGGTCTTGGCGGCTTTCAGCTTTTCCACAAAGTCCTCGTTCATCAGCATCTGCATCATGCGGGCCAGCATATCCACATGCAGGCTGCCGTTTTCGGGGGCTGCAATGGCAAAGAGCAGGTCGGTCTTGCCGTCATCCTCGGCGTTGTACTGCACCGGGGTGCTCAGACGCAGGGCGGCCAGGCTGGGCCGGGTGACTACATTCGTCTTGGCGTGGGGAACGGTGATGCCGTTGTCCACGTAGGTGGAGGCCTCATCCTCCCGGGCGTAAAGCGCCTTCTTGTAGGCTTCTGTGTCGGTGATGTTGCCGTGGGTGGCCTGCAGTTCTACCAGCCGGGAGAGGATCTCGTCCCGGTTGGAGGCCGCGGAATCCAGCTCGATGGACTTTGCGGTGAATAATTCCGTAATGCGCATAAGGGTTCTCCTTTCTCTCGTAGCGTCCTCACCCTCTCAGGCCGCTTCGCGTCCAGCTCTCCCGAAGGGAGAGCCCTTGGCAAAACCATCAACATAGCAATGACTGTCAAGACCTCCCACTTTGGGGGAGGTGGCATTGCGTCAGCAATGACGGAGAGGGTGAGCTGCCTTAAATTTGACCAAACAATTTTTCGATTTTTTCTTTCGTTGCCAGCCCAAGGCTGAACGCGGTGGCACTGCCGCAGGCGGTGCCCAGCCGGAGGGCCTGCTCATAGCTGCCGCTTTGCAGATAACCTGCCACAAAACCGGCCACCATGCTGTCGCCTGCGCCCACGCTGTTCACGACCTTGCCCTTGGGGCAGCCGATGCGGTGCACCTCGCCGTGCTCATCCACCAGCAGAGCGCCGTTCCCGGCCATGCTCACCAGCACGTTCCGGGCACCCTTTTCCTGCAGGGCGCGGGCGGCGGCGGTGATCTCTTCGTCCGTTTTCAGCTCCCGGCCCACGATCTCGCCCAGCTCGTGATTGTTGGGCTTGATCAGGAAGGGGTGATAGGGGAGGACGTTGACCAGCAGATCCTGGGTGGCATCCACCACGGCCCGCACGCCGTGGCCCTCCAGCCCTGCCAGCAGCCGCTCGTAGGTGCTCTGGGAAAGGCTCTTGGGGATGCTGCCCGCCAGAATGAGGATGTCGTCAGGCTGCAGGGTGTCCAGCTGGGCTTCCAGCTGCTGCATGGCGCTTTCCGGGATGCTGGGGCCTGCGCCGTTCAGCTCAGTCTCGGTGCCTGCCTTGATCTTGACGTTGATGCGGGTCATGCCCTCGGCCAGATGGATGAAATCGGTCCGGAGCCCCTGCGCGGCCAGACCACGCTCCAGCCAGGCACCGGTCTCACCGGCCACAAAGCCCAGAGCTACGCTCTCACAGCCCAGCTCCCGGAGCACGCCGGAAACATTGATGCCCTTGCCGCCCAGCACGCAATCCTCCCCGGCGGCGCGGTTCACCTCGCCCACCTCAAGGGGCCTGTCGAGACGGACGACATAATCGATGGCAGGATTGAATGTAACAGTGTAGATCATACCTCGGTCTCCTTTATCAGAGTGTATTGCCGGTATTTGGGGTTGGGGCACCGGTTCGTCAGGATGGCACCACTGTGCAGATCACAGATGACGGCGGGGTAGACCTGCGCGAATTTGGTGTCGTCCACCAGGAACCACGCCTCCCGCGCCCGGTGGAGAGCCGCAGCCTTGACGGCGGCCTCCTCGGGGTCTGGGGTGGTAAAGCCGGAACCCAGCGCCACGCCGTTGGCCCCCATGAACGCTTTGGTGAAATTGTACTGTTGGATGGCAGTCAGCGCAGCCGCCCCGATGATGGCCTCGGTCTGGGGCCGCAGCAGCCCGCCGGGCAGGAACACCCGGCAGCCCTTCTGGGCCAGCAGGCGGGCATGGGCCACGCCGTTGGTCACATAGCTGGCGTTCAGGGCCGGGCCGTTCAGCGCCCGTGCCAGAGCCAGCGTGCTGGAGCCTGCATCCAGATAGATGAAATCTTCCGGCAGGATCAGTTCTGCCGCCGCCTGGGCGATGCTCTGCTTCTGACTGACGGCCAGCTCTTCCTTGGCGGCCATGGTGGGCTCGTCGGTGCGGAAGGGGCTGTCCGGCAGGGTGGCCCCGCCATGCACCTTGTTCAGTTTGCCCTGCTTGTCCAGCTCGTTCAGGTCGCGCCGGATGGTGGACTCGCTTGCGTTCAGCGCCTCGCACAGCTCCTGCACGGTGGCAGTGCGCTGGCGGGCCAGCAGGTCAAGGATGAGGGCGAAGCGTTCTTCTGCCAACATGAGGAAAGGTCACTCCTTTGGTGTTTTGTGATTGAACTTGAAGCTTTATGAAGCTTCCTGTCCTTATTATAGCAAGATTTCAGTCAAAATCAATCACAATGCGCCAGAAATAGCCGACAAAAATCACCTCTGAAAATTGAGCAGGTTGCACAACAACTGGGATACATTTGGCAAACGGCAGCAAGTGTGCTATGATATAAGAAAAATGCAGGAGGAACGCTATGACAAAGCCCAAGATCATCTTTTTTGACATCGACGGCACACTGGTGCCGCTCAAGGAGGGCATCCGCCCCAGAACGGTGGAGGCGCTGCAAAAACTGCGGCAGAACGGCATCAAGCTCTGCATCGCCACCGGCCGCGCTCCCATGGAAGTGCCGAAGTTCGAAGGGGTCACTTTCGATGCGTTCCTGACCTACAACGGCTCCTATTGCTTCACGCCGGAGCGCGATGTTTTCAAAAATCTCATCCCGAAAGCGGACATTGCCCTGCTCCGCCGGAACGCCGAAGCGTTGGGGCGGCCCATGGCGTTGGCCACCAAGGACCGGCTGGCCGCTAACGGCTCCGACCCTGATCTGGCGGAGTATTTTGCCATCGGCGGGGTCGAGCTGGTGATCGCCGACGATTTTGATGCTATGGCGCAGGGCGAGATCTTTCAGGTGCTGATGAGTGGCAGGGAAGCGGAGTACCCAGCCATCCTGAAGGATGTGGAGAACGCGAAGATCGCCGCATGGTGGGACCGCGCCGTGGATATCATCCCGGCCAGCGGCGGCAAGGGCATCGCCGTGGAAAAGATGCTGGAATTCTACGGCATCGACAAGTCCGACAGCATGGCCTTCGGTGACGGCAACAACGATATCGAAATGTTCAGAGCCGTCGGCACCGGCGTCGCTATGGCCAACGCCTCTGCCCGGCTGCAAGCCGCCGCCACCGCCCATTGCCGCGATGTGAAGGAAGACGGCATCTATTGGTATTGTGTAGAAAACGGCCTGATATGAAGAGAAAAAGCCGGTGCACTTTCTTGGCGCACCGGCTTTTTTCTATAGGGGAAACTTACTGATTCTGAATGTACTCGTCCATGGCCTTCGCGGCTGCCTTACCGGCACCCATGGCCTTGATGACGGTGGCGGCACCGGTCACGGCATCGCCGCCGGCGTACACGCCCTCACGGCTGGTCTTGCCCTCGTCGCCCTCGGTGACGATGCAGCCGTGCTTGTTGGTCTCCAGACCAGGGGTGGTGGAGCGGATCAGGGGGTTGGGGCTGGTGCCCAGGCTCATGATCACGGTATCCACATCCAGCTCAAACTCGCTGCCCTTTTTTTCAATGGGACGGCGGCGGCCGGAAGCATCGGGCTCGCCCAACTCCATCTCAATGCAGGTGATGGACTTGACGAAGCCTTCGTCGTTGGCGTGGATCTCCACGGGGTTGCACAGGGTCTTGAAGATGATGCCCTCTTCCTCGGCGTGCTCGACCTCCTCCTTACGGGCAGGCAGCTCGGCCATGCCGCGGCGGTAGACGATGTACACGGTCTCGGCACCCAGACGCAGGGCGCTGCGGGCAGCATCCATGGCCACGTTGCCGCCGCCCACAACGGCCACCTTTTTGCCGGTGCGGATGGGGGTCTTGCTGGTGGGCAGGTAGGCCTTCATCAGGTTGGAGCGGGTCAGGAACTCGTTGGCGGAGTACACGCCCTTCAGGCTCTCGCCGGGGATGCCCATGAAGCGGGGCAGACCGGCACCGGAGCCAACGAACACGGCCTCGTAGCCGTACTCGCCCATCAGCTCGTCGATGGTCAGCACCTTGCCGATGACCATGTTGCACTCAAAATCCACGCCCATCTTCTTCAGGCCGTCGATCTCCTGCTGCACGATGGCCTTGGGCAGACGGAACTCGGGGATGCCGTACATCAGCACGCCGCCGGCCACATGCAGGGCCTCGTAGACGGTGACCTTATAACCCAGCTTGGCCAGGTCGCCTGCGGCGGTCAGACCGGCAGGGCCTGCACCGATGATGGCGACCTTGTGGCCGTTCCATGCGGGCACGATGGGGGCGGTGTGGACGTTTTCACGGTGCCAGTCGGCCACAAAGCGCTCCAGGCGGCCGATGCCCACGGGCTCGTTCTTGATGCCGCGGGTGCACTTGCCCTCGCACTGGCTCTCCTGGGGGCAGACACGGCCGCAGACGGCGGGCAGGGAGGAGGAGCGGGCAATGACCTGATAGGCGGCTTCAAAGTCGCCCTCGGCCACATGACCGATGAACTCGGGGATATCGATGCCCACGGGGCAGCCGGTCTGGCAGGGCTTATTCTTGCAGTGGATGCAGCGCTTTGCCTCGTTCACGGCCATCTCTTCGGTATAGCCCAGTGCAACTTCCTCAAAGTTCTTGTTGCGGACGTTGGGGTCCTGGGTGGGCATGGGGCACTTTTTGGGATCCATATTGAAAGCCATCTTACTTTGCCTCCTCAGTCTTGAACAGATTGCAGGCCTTCTCGCGGGCCTTTGCCTCAAAGGGGCGGTACATGGTGCCGCGGGCCATGGCTTCGTCGAAATCGACGAGGTCACCGTCAAAGTCGGGGCCGTCCACGCAGGCAAACTTGGTCTCGCCGCCCACGGTCAGGCGGCAGCCGCCGCACATGCCAGTGCCGTCGATCATAATGGGGTTCATGGAGACGATGCTCTTCAGCCCGTGCTTCTGGCAGGTCTTGACGACGAATTTCATCATAATCAGCGGGCCGATGGTGATGACCAGATCATACTGGTTGCCGGCGGCCACCAGCTCATCCAGAGCGGCGGTGACCACACCCTTGGTGCCGTAGCTGCCGTCATCGGTCATAATGCGCAGCTCGTCACTGCAGGCGTTGAACTCGTCCTCGAGGATGAGCAGATCCTTATTGCGGAAGCCGATGACGCTGTGGACGGTGCAGCCCTGGTCGTGCAGCTCCTTGGCAATGGGCAGGGCGATGGCGCAGCCCACGCCGCCGCCGACAACACAGACCTTTTTCAGGCCCTCGGTCTCGGTGGCGCGGCCCAGGGGGCCCACAAAGTCATGGACGCTGTCGCCTGCATTCAGGCTGTTCAGCTCCATGGTGGTGCCGCCCACGATCTGGAAAATGATATCCACAGTGCCCTTTTCACGGTCGTAACCGGCCACGGTCAGGGGGATGCGCTCGCTGTCCTCAAACGGGCGCACAATGATAAACTGGCCCGGCTTTGCCTTTTTGGCAATGAGCGGGGCTTCAATGACCATCTTTGTCACGGTGGGGTTCAGCGTGACCTTTTCAGTGATCTTGTACATTGCGGTTGCTCCTTTTTTCTGGCAAAATCTCGGCACAAAAACACGTCTGCCCGCCCGCGCGGCACAGCAGACGTGTTTTTGTGCAACTTTTTGACAAGTTTATTATAACCTCTTTAAGAAGGGAAAGCAACCGAATTTTCTTTGTGTCTGCCGCCGCAAAGCTGAAACAAAGAATGGTATCTACCTGTACAAAGAAACGAAAGCAAACCTCCATGTGCAGTTTTGCGGCTGTACATGGAGGTTTGCTTTCATCAAAAAAGTCAGGATTCAGACGCTTTTGTAAGAGCAATGGAATGGTCAACGATACTCAGAATCTGTTGAATCTGTGATGGCGAAAGGGAAGCGATGGCATCGGAAAAGTGCTGAACAGCAACAGCGTTTGAAAGTGCGACACTATTATCGAGAAATAATTCTACAATGTTGATTTCAAGGCCGGTGCTGATGCGTTCCAAAGTATAAAGGGTGGGGCAGCGCAGGCCACGTTCAATATGCCCCAAAAAGGCGGCATTCATATCACATTTCAGTGCTAATGCTTCGAGACTCAGACCGCGCTGTTTGCGAATGGAGCGGATCCGCTGGCCTACTTGCAAGGAAAGTGCCTGACGTTCTATTGCGGAATTTTTCAAAATCGTCACTCCCTTGCTATCAAAAAGTATTATCCTTGAGTTAAGGATACACAGGAATGATTGTCAGTTCAATGTTCTATAAATATCAAAAATAATATCAAATGATATTGATTGAGCTGCGAATGTGTGATAGAATGAAAAAAAAAACGGGCAGATGTCCGATGAACTCAAACAAAGGAGAGATATTATGGAACGAAAAAAGAAAATCATTGTGGCTGTGGCGGCTGTGCTGGTGCTGATGGTGGGGCTTATGGCATGGAAAAAATCTGAAACAAAGCTTTCAGGCAGATACAAGACGGATCAATCTACGCAATACATTTATATGCTCCCGGAAGAATTTGTTTTTGAAAACGGATATTGCGATATCGGAAGTTTTACCTGCACCTATGAATATAAAAATGGAACGCTCTATTTTTATTGGGGTAATGCGGTATGGGCGAGCTTCAAATGCACGATCAATGGAAATAAAATTGTAGTGGACAATAACGGCGAATATATCACTTATTATAAACAGTGAGGGGAAATTTATGAAAAAGCTTAAAATTATACAAATCAGCATGATGCTGATTGCTTTGTGCTTTTGCACATCTTGCAGCGGTTCGAAACAAATGCCGAATGATCTGCTAAAAACGGCAATCCAGAACGAGGATGGAAATTACGGCGAATACGGTTTGGAACTCAAAGATTTTTCTGTAAAAGACCGAAACTACGACAGCAATTATAAAACAGAGAGCGTGACCGTAGAAGTCCGGGCAGAAAATGCGGATTCTGCCTATGAAGTGGCGTATGCCGTTGTGGGCAGTCGCCAGAATGGCGACTGGGATGTAACCAGTGTGCAGGAAATGGACACAACCGTATTACCGAAAGAATCACTGTCGCAAGGTATTGTGGATTCTGATGTAGCGCAACTTTTGCAGGAAAAGGAAAATGTGCGATACTATCTGACGCCAGGATATTGTGGATATAGCAATGCGCTAGAACAGGACATAACGGTAGATGTACAGCTTTGTTCGGATACACAGTATATGAGTGCGACTAGAGACTACCAGCTTTTTTATCAGTATACTTTGGATGGATGGGAACTGGTCGGGAAAAATGAAGATGATGTAAAGGTTCAGATCACAGATGATTTGTGCGGAACCTGGGTCGCTTCGAATGGAGAAGATTCCTACAAATTTGTGATCGACCATATTGAAGGTGATACAGCGTATGTGAAATATCAAGCGCAGTTCCGAATGCCACAATATGGCTGGAGTTCTAGAATGATTTCCAGAGGATATGATACATTAACGCCGGTTCCGGTCTCTGTGGTATATGAAGATTGGAAATCGGATTATTACGGGATAGAGATCGTTTTTGAAAAAACAAGATATGCAGAGTACTCCAGTGAAGACACGTTTGACTCTTTCTGGAGCAATCCGATGACAGTTGGAATTTATGTTTTTCCGGATCATTGCCCACAAAGAACATACGCCAACGGAACAGTCGAAGATGGCAAATCTTATGTTCTGACTGATATCAATATGTCTGATGCAACGAGACCTGTGAATGGAACTTATATTCTGACCAAGCAGTAATAGTAAAGGATATCTGCCGATTTTATTTGCGGCAGAGGCCCAGAAGTGTGTCTTGGAAAATGATTTCTTGAAGCTGGACGCGAAGGCCGGGGATAACCTCGGCCTTCATTTTTTGATGTTATTTGGTGTAAAACCAGAAAACTTGCAGAAATTGAAAATTTATGATTGACAAAGCCCCCGCCGTGCGGTATAATAACCAACGTCGCCGGGAGCGAAACCCCGGCAGACCACATGAAATGTGCGGCCGTAGCTCATCTGGTAGAGCGCCACCTTGCCAAGGTGGAGGTAGCGAGTTCGAGCCTCGTCGGCCGCTCCATTTTGTGGAAGTTTAGCTCAGCTGGGAGAGCATCTGCCTTACAAGCAGAGGGTCAGCGGTTCGAGCCCGTTAACTTCCACCATGTGGCCCGGTAGCTCAGTTGGTTAGAGCACCAGCCTGTCACGCTGGGGGTCGTCGGTTCGAGCCCGATCCGGGTCGCTGCTGCTTCTCTGGAAGCAGCTTATATGCCTCTGTAGCTCAGTCGGTAGAGCAGGGGACTGAAAATCCCCGTGTCATTGGTTCGATTCCGATCGGAGGCACTTTATATGCGGCCGTAGCTCATCTGGTAGAGCGCCACCTTGCCAAGGTGGAGGTAGCGAGTTCGAGCCTCGTCGGCCGCTCCAGACAAAACAAGCCACTGCAAAACATGATTCGTCGTGTGATGCAGCGGCTTTTTTGTACGTTGAAAGCTTTTTTGGAATTGGAAAAGGAGGGAAAAACGCAGTGATATTCGGCAAGTACATCAACCGGTATTACCTCAAGCATGCTCCCGTACTGCTGCTGGGCCTTGCCGCCCTGCTGACGGTGGATTACATCCAGCTTTTGATCCCGCAGCTCTACCGGCTGGTCATCAACGGGGTGAACCTTGGCCAGGTGGTGGTGAACGGTGAGACGCTGCCCTTTACCAAGGAAGTGCTGCTGCAGCACATCTGCCTGCCCATGATCTGGATCGTGGTGCTGATGGTCATTGGACGCTTTTTGTGGCGCATCTGTTTCTTCGGCTCGGCGGTGCGGGTCGCGGCAGACCTGCGGGAGCGGATGTTCGACCACAGCCGCAGGCTGTCCCAGCAGTACTATCAGGTGAACAAGGTCGGCAACCTGATGAGCCTGTACACCAACGACCTGGACACCATTCAGGAGTGCTTCGGCGACGGCGTGCTGATGTTCTTCGACGCGCTGACCCTGGGTCTGCTGGCCCTTTATAAGATGTGGACCATGGATGTGCGGCTGACCCTGCTGGCCCTGATCCCGGCGCTGATCATGTTTGCCATCGGCACCCAGATGAGCAAGGTGATGACCCGGCGCTGGGAGGAGCGGCAGCAGGCCTTCTCCGGTCTTTCCGATTTCGCGCAGGAGAACTTTTCCGGCATTGCGGTCATCAAGGCCTTTGTCAAGGAGTACAAGGAACTGCAGGCCTTCCGGAAGCTGAACAAGGAAAACGAGGAGATCAACGTGACCTACACGAAGATCGCCACCCTGCTGGAGGTGCTGGTGACCCTGTTCGTGGAGTCCGTGATCTGCATCATTCTGGGTTACGGCGGCTATCTGGTCTATCAGGGTCGATTCAACGCCGGCCAGCTGGTGGAGTATATCGGCTACTTTGAGGCCATCGTCTGGCCCATCATGGCTGTGTCCATGCTGATCGAAAAGACCAGCCGCGGCAGGGCCTCCCTGAACCGCATCACTGAGCTGCTGGATGCCCCCATCGATGTGGCCGACCGCCCCGGCGTGGCCGACCTGACCGACCCCAAAGGCGGCATCGAGTTCCGCCACCTGAACTTCCGCTACCCGGACGGCGAGTACGATGTGCTGCGGGATATCTCCTTTACCATTGCGCCCGGCGAGAGCGTGGGCATCGTGGGCAAGACCGGTGCGGGCAAGACCGCCCTAGTGGACCTGCTGCTGCGCACCTATAATGTGCCGGACGGAACCCTGTTCGTGGACGGCAGGGATGTGAACAGCCTCTCCATCCACTCGGTGCGCAATGCCTGTGCCTACGTTCCGCAGGATAATTTCCTGTTCTCGGACACCATCGCCCACAACATTGCCTTTGGTGTGGACGATGCCACCCCCGAGGACATCGAGCGGGCGGCAAGCATGGCCGATGTGCGGGATAATATCGTGGATTTCAAGGACGGCTACGAGACCGTTCTGGGCGAGCGCGGCGTGACGGTGTCCGGTGGTCAGAAGCAGCGCATCTCTATCGCCCGCGCCCTGCTCAAGGACGCGCCCATCCTGATCCTGGATGACTCCGTCTCGGCGGTGGATACCAGCACCGAGAAGATCATTCTGGACAACCTCAAGAACAGCCGGGCAGGCAAGACCACCCTGCTCATTGCCCACCGCATTTCCACGGTGGAGCGGCTGGATAAGATCGTATTCCTCAACGAGGGCCGGGTGGAAGCCGTCGGGCCCCACGATCAGCTGTATGCTTCCTGCCCGGAGTACCGCCGGATGGTCGATCTGCAGCGGCTGGAGGATGAGACGAAGGGAGGCGAAAACGCATGATGCATCTGAATCCATTGGTTCTGGTGGGCGCTGTCATCGGCGTGATCACCGCCCTGCTGGTGGCAGCCTATGCCGCCGTCAAGGACAAAAAGACCGCCATGGGCTTTGAGCGCAACATGGAGGACGGCGAGATCATGCGCCGCCTTGCCCGCTATGCCCGGCCCTACCTGAGCAAATTCCTCATTGTGGGCGTGCTGATGCTCTTCTCCATTGCCTACGATATCATTTCACCCCTCATCGTGGGCCGCATCGAGGAGCTGGTGGCCGGGGAGTTTGAACTCCGCGCCCTCTTCCTGGGCGTGTCAGTGTATGCAGGCGTGCTGGTGTTCTCTATGGGCAGCACTTACCTGCAGGCCGTGATTTTGCAGCGGGTGGGCCAGCGCATCATCTCCGATCTGCGCGAGGATCTGTTCAGCCACATTGAATCTTTGGCACACGAGCAGCTCAACGAGATCCCGGTGGGCAAGCTGGTCACCCGAGTGACCAACGATACCAACGCCATCTCCATGATGTTCACCAACCTCTTGGTCCAGCTGACCAAGAACAGCTTTGTCATTCTGGGCATTCTGGTGGCCATGCTCTGCCTGAACTACGAGCTGACGTTGATGGTGCTCTGCTTTGTGCCCTTCATCGTGATCTTCACGGTCATCTTCCGCAAGTTCTCCCGCCGCGCCAACCGCAAGCTCAAGAACGCGACCACCGATATCAATACCTATCTGTCAGAAAACCTGTCCGGCATCAAGGTCACCCAGATCTTTGGCCGGGAGGACGAAAAGATGGAGGACTTCCGCCAAAAGAGCCAGAAGCTGGCCCGGGCCAATCAGGAGCAGATCTTCGTGTTCAGCGTGTTCCGTCCGCTGGTGTATATGCTCTATGTCAGCTCGATCCTGTGCCTGTTCTATCTGGGCGGCATGGGTCACCTGAACAACGTCAGCTTTCTGGGTCAGACCATTTCCAGCGGTACCATCGTCACCTTTTATATGTACATCTCCAAGTTCTTCACCCCCATCCAGAACCTGGCCGAACAGTTCAACTGGCTGCAGTCGGCGCTGGCATCGGCAGAAAAGGTGTTCTCCATCATGGACATCCAGCCCAAGATGCAGGATGCCCCCGATGCCATTGAGCTGGACGAGGTGAAGGGCGAGATCGAGTTCCGGGACGTGTGGTTCAGCTACGTTCCCGGCGAGTGGGTGCTGCAGGGCGTTTCCTTCCATGTGGATGCCCGCCAGACGGTGGCCTTTGTGGGTTCCACCGGCTCCGGCAAGAGCACCATCCTCTCCCTGATCTGCCGGAACTACGAGTTCCAGAAGGGCCAGATCCTGATCGACGGTATCGACATCCGCAAGATCAAGATCTCCTCCCTGCGCAGGCACTTCGGCCAGATGCTGCAGGATGTGTTCCTGTTCTCGGGTACCATCCGTTCCAACATCGTTCTGCGGGAAGAGGGTATCCCCGACAGCGAGATCATGGAGGTCTGCCGCTACGTCAACGCCGACAAGTTCATCAACAAGCTGGACCACGGGCTGGACGAAGAGGTGCGTGAGCGCGGCAACAACTTCTCCGCCGGGCAGCGGCAGCTGCTCAGCTTTGCCCGCACCATCATCCATAAGCCCAGCGTGATGATCCTGGACGAAGCTACTGCCAACATCGACACCGAGACCGAGCTGCTGATTCAGGATTCGCTGGAAAAGATGCGTACCGTGGGCACCATGCTCATTGTGGCCCACCGGCTGTCCACCATCCAGCATGCGGACAACATCATCGTGCTGTCCCACGGTAAAATTCTGGAGCAGGGCACCCACCAGCAGCTGCTGGCCCGGCATGGCCGCTACTACCAGCTGTACACCCTGCAATACCACAAGGCGCAGCTGAACGCAGCCGAATAAACGCAGACAGAAAGGCCGCTGACCTGAGATGGGTCAGCGGCCTTTTCTGTCTGCACCGGGGGTGGAGTTGTCCGCTTCCGGATCGTCGAGGGAGCACAATTAACACTTGCAAAACAGGTGCATCGCTCGTATAATAGAATATGGTAAAATAATAAAAAAGAGAAATGGAAAGGAGGGGCCACAGGATGCAGTGGAGCGATGCGCTCGGCTACGAAGAAGTGATGACCTTTCTGCGCAGTACACCGGCGAACCTCTTTTTCAAGGATACGGAATGCCGTTATCTTTTTATTTCGGACGTTAGGACTTTCTTCCCCTACGGAGAAGGGCAGGAAGAGGATGTGCTGGGCAAGACAGATCTGGAGATCTGGAGCAGCGAGGAACAGGCCCGCTTTTATTATGAGCAGGACCAGAAGGTGCTTGCCACCGGCAAGGGAACCAGCTTTATCACCGAGGTGCCCCGGGAGGATGGGACGGCATACTATCAGATCAAAAAGAACCCCGTTGTGCTGGAGGGAAAGATCATCGGCATCGTGGGGCTTATTGGTGATATCACGGAGCGGGTGCGGCTGGAAAAACAGGCCGAGAACTGGGCCATCCACGATGAACTGACCGGTCTGTATAACCGCAACTACCTGAAGGTAAAGGGTGCCGAGCAGCTGAAGGGAGCCATCATGCCCATCACGATCATTATGGGCGACTGCAATTACCTGAAGCGTGTGAATGATGCCTACGGCCACGAGTACGGCGACCTGCTGCTCAAGCGGGTGGGCCGGGTGATCCGGGAAAACCTGCCGCCTGAGAGCGTGGCCCTGCGGATGGGCGGCGATGAATTCCTCATTGCCTGCAGCCACTTCTCTGCAGAAGAGGCCGAACAGCTGATCGAGAGGCTGCACGGGGAGCTGGCCCGCCAGAGCGACGACCGCCTCAAGCTGGATGTTGCCTTTGGATACCACACTGTGACAGAAGGCCCTTTTGATTATACCGCAGTCTACCATGCTGCCGACCGGGATATGTACCGGAACAAGCGCAAAAACCGCTGATCATACGGACGAAAAAACAGCCTCAGCCCGATCTCCCAAGGGCTGAGGCTGTTTTGGTGATCTGTTACATCAGGGCGGTGAGTACCAGCGCGCAGAGAGGGAAAACGCCATCTGCGGCGGCTTACAGGATCACATTTTTGATGAGCAGGGAAACGCTGCCGTCCGGATCGTGGAGGAACTCCAGCTCGGAATCGGAGTTCAGCAGCTCGGTGGGGATCTTGACCTCGATGCCGTTGGCGGTGCGGATGCTCCGGCTCTCCATCCGGCGGATGCGGGCAGGGGTCACGGTGACAGGGGCGGCTGCCTCTTCCAGCACCTCGCTCTTCTCCACATAGTCATCAAAGGGCACCGCGGCCAGCGGGTATTCCTCGGCCAGCTGCTGGCGCACCTGTTCCACCGATACCTGATTGTCGTTGTCGGCAGCCTGGTTGGCAATGAGCATGGCTACCTGCGCGTCGGCATGAGGCTCGTCCTCATAGGCATCCTTCACAGCCTGTGCGGCGGCCTCCTGAATGGCCTGCAGCTTCTTTTTCTCGGGCTCGGCCTGGGTATACTGGAACACAACAGAGGAGAGGTAGAACTCCTTATGGCCGTCGATGTCGTATTTCTTTTCCAGCAGGCGCATGGAGTAGTCCGTCAGGTTGACAAGCGCACCCTCCTCCACCTTGCCGCTCTGGGTGGGCAGGCAGGCCCGCTGCTGGATGATGGAGTTGACCGGGGCACCTTCCACGGTCTCGGTGTAGTGGGTGTAGCCGTTTTTATAGTTCAGCTTGAGGATGCCCAGCCAGGGCGCGCCGTCCCGGGTGAAATCCACCACGGCCAGGTCCGCCCCGGGGATGGTGGTGTGGGCGTGCATGTAATCGAACAGCACCCCCGCAATGCGGCAGGACAGATCAATGAAATCCTGATTGTGTTCCAGCTCGTTCCGGAAAGCCGAATCCGGCAGGGGGCGGCACTGGCGGATCTCATCGCTGGCCAGCAGCTTTTCGATATGATTCTGTAAGTAGGCGGTCTTTTCGGCAGTCAGCTCCATGCCGCCGCCGCTGAGCACCGGCGCGTCCAGCGTGGTGTCCAGCACATGCAAAATTGCCTGATGGATGATGATCTCCATGGGTCAAAACCTCATTTCCCGGGTGATTGTGATGTTCCTGCCCAGTATAGCACATCCGGAACAAAAAGGCGAGAGGGAGCGCAAAGGCTTGTCAACTGCCGCCTGAGATGCTACAATGGGGCTGACCAAACATCCGGACAAGCCGAAAGGGGAGTGTGTTATGGAATTTCGGGACAAACCGATGCAGAACCTCATCCGCATCAAGGAAAAGGAGATCTGCAAAAATGTGCAGGAGCTGCTGCTGGACGGTGAGCAGATCGTGGGCGCTTACAAGACCGTGCGCGATCAGGCTGTGTTCACCACCCACCGCATTTTTATGGTGGATATGCAGGGGATGACCGGTACCCGGCAGGAGATCTTTGTGCTGCCCTACCGCAAGATCCTGCATTACGGCATCAAGACGGCAGGCTTCGGTGACCCGCTGCAGACCTCGGAGCTGACGGTCTGCTTTGCGGATGAGCACGAGGCAAAGTTCGGCTTCATCGGGCAGGATGAGCTGCTGGCGGTGGCACGGGCCATCAGCCGGTGCATCCTGTAACAGAACAAACGTAAAACGCCCGCTCCGGCTTCTGACCCCGGAGCGGGCGTTTTACATTGCTGTAATATGCGAAAAAAGGAGAATGTCGAAGGGTCAGCAGGCGGCGCGCTCTCTGCGGCCGGCCTCAAGCATGTAGTGCAGAAAGCCGGTGACATCAGCAGGGTCGGTGACAGAGATGTCAAAGCCCTTGGAGGGAGCGTCCATCATCTGGAACAGCTCGGTGGCGGCGCTGTCCTTTTTCAGGTCACAGGTCTCGCCATTGGCCAGGTGCAGGAGCACACTGCCGCGGCTGGCGGCTACCTGCTGCATGAAACGGTCTTTATCAAGATACTGGATGCGAAGCATAAAAATACCTCCCACAAAGAAATGTTTTATTCTGGAAGAGTCTCCCGGGCCAGGCTGCCCGTGGGGAACGCTTCTCGGGAACCGGATCAAGCCGCGCCGGGGGTTGTTTTCCGCCCCCTGCGGTGTTATACTGTGCTTGCTGGTTCTGATGAAATAATACCACGAAACCGGCACGATAGATAGAACAAAAACACCCGATTTGTACAACAAAATCGGCATTGACAAAAAATATTCAAAGTATTGCGGAAAGGAATTGTTCAATATGGCGTTTCAGACAAGCTGTGTCTCTGCTGCCAATATCGTTACCGGGCTGACCTTCCAGCAGGATGTTGTGGCCGATGCCGAGGGGCGGGAAATGGTCCAGCATGGCAGCGCCCTGTTCCCCATTGCCTGCTACGCGGAGAACCTGAAAAGCTATTCGGTGGCCTGGCACTGGCACGAGGAGTTTGAGTACATTCTGGCCATGAAAGGCCCCCTGACGGTGGACGTGAACAAGACCCGGGTGACCCTGCAGACGAATCAGGGCGTGTTCCTGAACTCCGGCATCCTCCACGCGGTGGAGCAGGCGGAAAAAGGGGAGGCCCTGCTTCACTCGGGTGTGTTCCATCCCCGGCTGGTGGGTGGAATGGACACCATCTTCTGGCAGAAGCTCATCCGACCCATGCTCCAGCCGGATGCCCCGGCGTTTTTTCTGCTGGATGAGGCTGTGCCCTGGCAGGCGCAGGTGCTTGCCTGCCTGCGGGAAGCCTGGCAGGCGGTTGCCGTGGAGCCCTTTGATTACGAGAACCGGGTGCGTTACTATCTCTCTGCGGCGCTGCGGCTGCTGAGCACCCAGTGCGTGGGCGGCAAGACCAAGGTCTCCCAGCAGGAGCAGATCGCCGCCGAGCGGATGAAGCAGATGCTCCGCTTTGTGGAGGAGCACTATGCCGAGGAGCTGACCGTGGAACGCATCGCGGCCAGCGTGGCCCTGAGCGAGAGCGCCTGCCTGCGCAGCTTCCGGCAGATGCTGGGCATCACGCCCATCCAGTATGTCAAGCAGTTCCGGGTGGAAAAGGCCGCCGAGCTGCTCCGCTCCACCCGGCTCAAGACGGGCGAGATCGGGATGGAGTGCGGCTTTGCAGATGGCAGCTACTTCATTAAGACCTTCCGGGAGATCAAGCACTGCACACCCAAGGAATACCGCGCAAAATTCTGCTGAAATGTCTGAGATAGGAATAGGAGAAAATGATCCCCATGCAGCACAGTCTGACCCAAGGCCCCATTACAAAGAATATCCTGCTGTTTGCCACGCCGCTGGGTGTTACCGGCATCTGGCTCAGTGTGCCCATCGGCTGGGCACTGGCAGATGCCATCGGCATTGGGTATTATTTGAAGAAGAGAGCATAAAATATCCCCCGCTGCAAAGCGTGTTTTGGCACGTCTGCAGCGGGGGATATGTTTTTCTATTGGAGCTTGAGATGATCCGGATGGGGCTTATTCCCCCACGGCGGGGACGTTCTGCATCGTCCAGAGGAGCTTCTGGACATCCACGCTGCCCATGTGGGTGGGCTCCTCACCCAAACGGAGAAAATCGGTCTGCTGGGCGGTAACAGTCTGCCACTGGGGCAGGTCTGCGCCGTTGGGGTCACCTGTTCTGGCAAAGTTGGTCAGGTAATCCACCATCTGAGCGCTAAGGGCGGTGTCCTTCTCAGTGAAGGGCCGCCAGCAGTGAGCCAGCGTGCCGAACCAGTACCACAGGTCGCTGGAATGCCAGGCACCACGGTCATCACCGGGGAGCTGGCGGTCGAAGAACCAGCTGTAGCTGTCGGCGTTCCGGGCGCACCAGTCCTGAGCCATCTGGTAGAGGTAGGGCGGAACGATATCCTCGCTGGTAAAGCCGATGAGGTAAGGGATATGGTGCTGTTCGTCGGCAGCCAGCGTCTCGGGGCCGGTCTTGACCTGGAAACGGCCATCCACCACGGGCTCACAGCCCAGACCCTTGAACTGGGGCTGGGTGCGGACGGCATCCCAGGCTGCAAACAGCTGGGCGGGGGCGAGGGCACGGAACTCGGCCAGCGTGCTGCACCCGGCGGTCTCCATGACCTGCTTCCAGAACGGGTAGTGGGTCTCAGCGGGCTTGGCCGTCAGCATCTGGCTCACGCCGCCGCCGCTGCTCATCACAGCCTTGGAGAACAGCCCCCTGGTGATGGGGGAGAGGACGAGCTGCTGGACGCTCATGGCACCGGCGCTCTGGCCCATGATGGTGATGTTGTTGGCATCACCGCCAAAGGCAGCGATGTTGGCGCGCACCCACTGCAGGGCCGCCAGCTGATCCAGAAGGGCATAGTTGCCGGTGGATCCGGCCTCATCAGCCAGCGCGGGCAGGCAGACAAAGCCCATGGGGCCGAGCCGGTAGTTGATGGTCACAGCCACGCAGCCTTTGGTGGGCCAGACGGGGCCGCCGAAGTGCTTCTCGTGGCCGCAGCCGCCGGTAAAGCCGCCGCCGTGAATGTAGAAGATGACCGGCAGTCTGTCCCCGGGAGCTGTATCGGCAGGAGCCCAGATGTTCAGGAACAGGCAGTCCTCGCTATAAGTGTAAGTCTCGCCCTTGCGGAACTCGTTGTAGTAGAAGGCTTTTCCGGGTGCGGCGGCTTCGTCATAGAAGGCGCGGGGCTGGTAACAGCAGGCACCGTACCGGGTGGCATCGTAGACACCGTCCCAGTGGGTGACGGGGACGGGGAACTCCCACCGCCCGGCGGTGGCGTAGCGGATGCCCTTGTAAGCGGCAACGCCCGGCCACTGGCAGGCCGTGCCGGAGATCACGCCGCAGGACGTAGTGCGCTCAAAGCTCATGGGGGAAACCTCCTTGTCTTACTCCGCCGCTTTCAGGCCCCGGATGTCCTCGCCCGCAAACAGGCAGGGGACAAAGGAGGAAAGGCGGCTGGAGATCTTTTCGGTGTATCGCTTTTCCAGCAGGGAACCATCCGCAATGTTGGTGGTGACGATGGTGGGCAGACCGGCTCCCAGGCGGTTGTTCAGCAGGCTGTAAAAAGTGGTGATGAAGTAGGGGGTGACGAATTCGGTGCCCAGATCGTCCAGGATCAGCAGGTCGGCGGCTGAGGCGGTGCGCAGCAGGGTCTCGGCATCCTCGGAGGAGTCGAAGCGGGCGTTTTCCAGCTTGCCGAAGAAGTCCGGGCTGGAAACGTAGATCACGTCAAAATCCTTTTGCAGCACGATGCCCGCAATGGCAAGGGCGGCGTGGGTCTTGCCCAGCCCCGCGTTGCCAAAAAGCATCAGGCTTTCGCTGTTGTGGTCGAATTCCTCAGCGTAGCTGCGCAGATCCTCCAGCAGGCCGCCCATGTAGGTGCGGACAGGCTCGCCCAGCTTCTCGTCCATGGTGTTAGGGTAGTACCGCAGCTCCATGGTGTCAAAACTGGAAATGGACAGGCTGGACAGCGCCTCGATCTCCTCCCGCCGCAGACCCTGCATCAGCTTGTGAACGCAGGTGCAGGTGCGGCCCTGCACGCTGCCGGTATCCTGGCACAGCTTGCAGGTGAATTTTGGCTCCAGTGCATCCGCAGGGCGGCCGCTGGCGGCCAGCAAGGCGGTGAGCTCCTGCCGGGCTTTGCTCAGTGCGGCGGCGGCTTCGGTGCGGTCTTTTCCGGCAGCGCCTGCCAGCGCGCAGCGGATGCCCCGCACCCGCACCTCGTCCTCAGCGTGGCGCAGGGCCGGGATGGCGGCCTCCGCCTCCAGCCGGGCATCCTCGGCATTGGCGCGGGCGGTCTGCCGCCGCAGAGCCACCGTGCGCAGGGCGGCTTGATACAGTTCCTGTTTGGTACGCATAAAAGCTCCTTATTCTGCAGGCGTGTCCGTCTTTTTGCGGAGCGGACGGCGGCGGGCAGCGTTCTTGAGAAAATCGTTTCCGCTGGGTTCGGCGCGGTCCACCCGGAGGTTCCGGCTGGCACCCATCCCGGCCACCGGGCCCCGCACATCGTGGACGGTGCGCAGGCCCTTGGCGTTCCAGGTCTTGAGGATGCTGTTCCAGTACCAGAGATCCCGCTTGGGGCCGGCCTGTACGGCGGCCTCCTGCACCATGGCATCATCGTAGCCGTAGACCTCGTACCAGCGGGCAATGGCCTTGCGCCCGCCAAGGGTCAGCTCGGTGTCGGCAATGCCCAGCAGGCCGCTGACGTATTGCTCCCGCTGGGCGCGCAGGGCCAGCAGCTGGAGGTGTGCGTCGGCCTGTTCGCCGGTCTCCACACCCTCGGCCCGCCAGACCTTCAATTCGTGGCTGACGGCACCCATCGTCCGCTTGCCCCGGCTGGCCACATAGGCCACGCAGAGCATGACGGTCTCGGGTGCAAAGGCCTCCTGCACATAGAAGTTTACCAGCTTTTCCATTTCGGGGTGGGTCAGCGGGCGGGCAAAGCTGGTCTGGGCG